>JALYYD010000321.1 GCA_030946775.1 Gemmatimonadota bacterium | reverse complement strand
TCGCCGAACCGGTGATGCATCTCCCGCCTGCTCGCGGCGGACGGGCGATCGAATTCAGAAATGTCGGCTTCCATTATCCGGCCAAGGATGGCGCCGAGCCGCGCTGGGTCCTTCGCGAGATCAGCTTCGTCGTCCGCGCGGGGGCCACGCTGGGAATCGTCGGCGCGACCGGAAGCGGAAAGAGCGCGCTGATGGATTTGCTGCCGCGGCTGCACGATCCCCAGGAGGGCGAAATACTGATCGACGGCATTCCGATCACTCACATTCCGCTCGATGAGCTGCGTGCGGAGATGGGTGTCGTTCCACAGGAGAGCCTGCTCTTCAGCGACACGATTGACGCAAATCTTTCCTACGGCACGACCGATCCGGAGAAAGGCCGCGCCGCCGCGGAAATCGCGCAGCTCACCAAGACGATCGAGGGATTTCCCGGCCGGTTCGACACGATACTGGGCGAGCGCGGCATCAATCTGTCGGGCGGGCAGAAGCAGCGCGCGGCGCTGGCGCGCGCACTGGCGCGGGATCCCAGCATCGTCATCCTCGACGATGCGCTCTCGGCGGTGGACACTGGAACGGAAGCGGACATCCTTCGCGCCCTCGGCAAATCGCTCGCAGGACGCACGACGCTCATCGCTTCGCACCGCATCAGCGCCATCAGGCAGGCGAGCTGGATCGTCGTGCTGGACGAGGGCAGAGTCGTCGAAGTCGGACGCCACGAGGAGCTGATGGCGGCGGGTGGCCGGTATCGCACCCTTCTCCGGCGGCAGCAGCTTTTGGAGTCGGTCGAAGGCGACTCGTTGGCAGAGGGTGCGCTGGCCACTACAATATGAGCATGTCGGAGACGCTCTCCCCCACCGCCCTCGCAGCGCGCCTCCAATCATTGGAGACTCAGGCCGAGACGTATCAACGGGCGATCAACGAGCTGCGCACCCGTGACGCGCTGAAGACTCAGTTTCTCTCCAACATCTCTCACGATTTGCGCACGCCCCTCGCCGCGATCATCACGCACGCCGAGATACTTCGTGAGGGGATGCTCGGCGAGCTGAACAAGCGCCAGATGGAAAGCGTCGGCGGAATCGTCAGCGGCGGGCAGCAGCTGCTCGACATGATCGACGAGATCCTCACCTACGTCCGCGCCGCGAACGATCAGATAGCGCTCGTCAGGGGAGATTTCCAGATCGCCGAGGTCATCGATCAGGTGATTCTCTTGAGCGAGCCGCTGGCGGCGAAGAAGAAAATCGGACTCGAGCGCACGAACGGAGATGAAGTCGAGCCAATCGACGGCGACCGCGACAAAATCAAGCACGTGCTCGCGAACCTGATCGGGAACGCGATCAAGTTCACCCCCGAGGGCGGGAGCGTCTGGGTTTCGGCGTCCCGTTCGGGAAAGGAAATTCTCGTTGAAGTCGGAGACAGCGGCAGCGGGATCGCGCCAGAAAATCACGATTTGATCTTCCGAGAATTCGCCCAGGTGGATTCGACCCCGTCGCGCCCGCATCACGGCACTGGGCTTGGACTCGCGATCGCTCGCCGGCTCATCGAGCTGCACTCCGGCCGCATCTGGGTGGAGAGCGAGCTGGGACTCGGCAGCCGCTTCTTCTTTACTGTTCCCCTCCGGCAGCCCTCAAAGTAAGTGGCCTCGCACATTCTCGTCGTCGAAGACAGTGAGCTCGTTACGAGCGCCTTCCGCATTCTGCTCGAGGACGCGGGATATCGCGTCAGCGTCGCCGAGACTATGAAGCAGTCGGTCGACGCGGCATCCCGGTCGCCCGTGGACTTGATGCTTCTCGATCTCACTCTTCCCGACGGAAACGGCCTCGACGGGCTGGCTGCGATGCGGGCGAGCGGCTCGGCGCCACGTATCACGCTTGCGATGACCGGTGACGACAACCCGGATACTCGCGCACGATGCATCGAAGCCGGCTGCGCCGACGTGCTGGTGAAGCCGGTGTCAATAAAGGAGCTCAAACGGACGATCGCCGCGCTGCTGAGCTGACGGAGCGGCGCGCGCGTGCGCGCGCCGGACCGCTGCTGCGATTGTATTACCGGCTCAAGTACCGGCCGTTCGCCCGCGAGAAGCGTCCATATGACGGCCGGCGCGGACTCATCGCACTGCAGCTTGACGCGCTCTCGCACGCCGATCTGCTGCGGGCGATCGACCGCGGCAGATGTCCCACGATCTCGAAGATGATCGACGACGGCTGTACGCTGCGTCCCTGGTTCTGCGGCCTCCCCGCGGCCACTCCATACTGCCAGGCGGGAATCTTTCACGGCGAGAACGACGGGATTCCCGCGTTCAGATTCTACGATCGCGTCGAGCGGAGAGTCGTCACCTGCAACGCGCCCGACGGGGTGCAGTACATCCGCGATCGCATTCACTCGCCCGGCGTTTTGGCCGGCGGCTCGAGCTACGTGAATCTCCTCGACGGCGACGCGCAGACGGTGGCGTTCACCGTCGCGACACGCGAGAAGATGTCGGTGTACAAGCGCCTCGGAGGAACGCGGATGGCGCTGCTGATGGCGCTGCATCCGATCAGAATGGCGCGGATGGTTTTTCAGGGCGCGTGGGAGTGGCTGCTCGAGGAGTGGGAGCGTCTCCGCGGCGAGCTCGCCGGAAGGGCGACGCACTCGGAGGGAATTTTTCCCTTCATCCGGATTCTCAGCAACGTGGTTGTGCGCGAGCTGCAGACGATGGCGATCCTCCTCGACATCTACCTCGGCGTGCCGGTGATCTACAGCACATTCATGCAGTACGACGAGCTGGCGCATCACTTCGGCCCGTCGAGCAAGCAGGCGCTATGGGATTTGAAGCGCACCGATTCGCGCATCTCGGAAATCGCCAGAATGGCACGGCTCGCGGCGGGAAGGCAGTACGACATAGTCATTCTCTCCGATCACGGAATGACGCCGGCCATCAGCTATCGCGTTCGGTTTGGAGAGTCACTTGGGACTACGGTTCAGTACTTCCTCGCAGAAGCTTCCGCGCGCGGGGCTGGAAAGGCGCTGGTGTCTCACGCGAGCTTCGCTGAAGACAGCGAATACGCCGACGTAGGCCCCGAGGTCGTCGAAGCGCTGGCGCAGCTGACGCCCGCTGATTCCCCGCTTCGCCGGGCGGTACGCCGCGGCCGGGATTGGCTGCGCAGCCGGTACGGATTGCGAGAGATCATCTTTCCCGAGAAATACCGGGTGGATCGCGTCAACGATGTCGTCGTCACATACAGCTCGTGTCTCGCGCTGGTGTATTTTGCGGAATCGGAGCGGCGACTGCTGCTGGGCGAGATTCGGGGCGACGAGCGGTGGAAATCCCTTTACGACTCGCTGCTCGCCCACGACGGCATCGGGCTCGTCGCCACGCTGGATGCGCGCGGCGTGCACTGCGCGTCGAAATCGGGAACTGCGGTGATCGAAGGAGGAGAACTGACGATCGAGTCAGGGGAGAATCCGCTCGATCATTACGGCACCGACCCGACGACGATTGCCGCGATCGAAGCGCTCGTCCGACAGAACAACACGGGAGACTGCGTGTTGTTCGGCGCGTACGCCGGCGGCGACATCATTTCCTTCGACGACCAGGTCGGCGCGCACGGATCGGCGGGTGGCGATCAGACACTTCCCTTCATCATCGGGCCGCCGCATCTCGATCTGCAACACCCGCTTCTCAACAACGCACGTGACGTGCACAGCGCGGTGATGCTGCGCTATGCCGTACCGGCGGACTAGACCGCGGCGGACTCGACGATCGTCCGGAAGGACGCGCCGGAAATTTTTTCCGGCTCGAAGGGCTCGCCCGAGCGTTTGATCACGCCCTTCACCACCGCGTCTATGGTCACGAGCGGAGCATCGGCTTCCGCCTGGACGTCAACTTCCCACTTCCCGCGATCCATTCCCTTGAGCGTGTGACGGTAGCGCGCGGTAAACACGGTGTGCCGGTGGACGACGATCTCGCGATCCTGTTCCTCGATCGGCAGGTACTCCTCGCCGGTGCTCTCCACCAGCGCTTCCGGCGGCTCATGCGGATCGGTGTGCGCGAGATGCTCGGGGCCGAGCGGAGTCGCGGCGACGACCGCGACCCCCGTTTCCACTCCTCCCTGCCGCAGTGGAGGAAACAGCCGCACTTCATCCACGGAGTGGAGCCCGATTCGCTCGGCGATGTCCTTCAGAAAACGCTCAGTTGTCTCGATCAATTTCCGAATTCCGTGGGAAGTTGTGCGCGAATGGAATGTGCAGCGCCGCGAGGAGCCGCGCTATAACAGCGAGACAGGATCACGGTCGAAGGTGATTCTCATCTGGCCGGTTGCAGGCACCTCGAACCGCTCGACGAAATATCGCCCCACCCGGGTTAGATCGGCCGGAGAATCCGACTTCATCACCAGATGCCAGCGCCAGCGGTTCTTGATTCTCTCGATCGCGCAGGGCGCGGCGCCGACGAGGACTATCTTGCCCCGAGCCCTGCGGGCGATCAAACGCTCGAGCCATTCCTTCCCTGCCAGCGCGAGATCGGCGGTTTCGCGCTCCACCACACCGCTGAAAATGACATTCACGAGGCGCATGTGCGGCGGGTACGGCGGGCTCTCCCGCGATTCGATCTCCTCGCGCGCGAACGATTCGTAGTCGTGGGTTACTGCGTGGACGATAGCGTGATGCTTCGGCACTCTCGTCTGAATGATGACCGCGCCGCCTTTGGGTCCGCGCCCCGCCCGCCCCGCCACCTGCGCGATGAGCTGGAAGGCGCGCTCCGATGCACGGAAATCGGGAAGATTGATTCCCACGTCCGCGTCCACGACTCCGACGAGAGTGACGTTCGGAAAATCGAGTCCCTTGGCGATCATCTGCGTGCCGAGGAGAATGTCGATCTCACCGGCGCCGACCCGATCGAGGATGCGCGTGTGCGACCATTTGCCGCTCGTCGTGTCCACGTCCATACGCGCGATGCGCGCGTCGGGAAAGCGCTCGCCGAGCACGCGCTCGAGCTGCTGGGTTCCGACGCCGCGCTGCTTGATCGTTTTGCCGCCGCACTCGCGGCAGTTTTCGGGCGGATCTTCGCGGTGGAGGCAGTAGTGGCAGATGAGGCGCTCGGGTGCGCGATGATGCGTGAGAGTGATGCTGCAATGCGGGCACGTCGCGACGGCGCCGCAATCCATGCACTGGAGGAACGACGAATAGCCGCGCCGGTTTAGCAGGAGAATGCTCTGCTCTCCGCGCGCGAGGCGTGAGATCAGCGCGGCGTCGAGCGGCTCGCGAATGATGCTGTCGTACTCGGCGATGCCGGTGAGAGCGTCATCCTGTCTCTCGCCACGGCGAAGGTCCACCACCTCCACCTCCGGCATCGTGTTCCCGGCCACCCGCTCGGGGAGCTGCAGCAGAGTGAATTTCCCGCTGTGCGCGTTACTCCAGCTTTCAAGCGAAGGTGTGGCGCTGCCAAGTATGGTGACCGCGCCTTCGATGGCACCGCGGACAACGGCGACTTCGCGGGCGTGATAGCGGGGGGTCTCACCCTGCTTGTAGCTCGACTCGTGCTCTTCGTCCACGACAATGGCTCCCAGGTTTTCGAGCGGGGCGAATATCGCGGATCGCGCGCCGACGGCGATCTTCTTGTCGCCGCGCTTGAGGGCGAGCCACGCGTCATAGCGCTCGCCGTCGCTCAGCGCAGAGTGAAGCACTGCGATGCTGTCGCCGAATACGGCGCGAAAGCGGTCAACCGTCTGCGGCGTGAGCGCGATTTCGGGGACGAGCACGATCGCCGTCTTGTTTTCCTCCAGCACGACGCGCTTCAGCAGCTCGATGTACACGAGCGTCTTGCCGCTCCCTGTAACGCCGTGAAGCAGAAATACGTCGCCCGGCTTTCCATCGT
The DNA here is from genome assembly GCA_030946775.1 of Gemmatimonadota bacterium. GTDB lineage: Bacteria > Gemmatimonadota > Gemmatimonadetes > Gemmatimonadales > Gemmatimonadaceae > UBA4720. Next base: position 3,988 of record JALYYD010000321.1, on the reverse strand, counting down.
GGATCGCGGCGACGGCCCTGCTCTGCGCGTCACTGGGCGTGACTCCCGACGGCGCGTGCAGCGCACGCGTGAGAAAGGGATCGCGCTCGACCTCTTCTTCGCCGATGACGACGAGCCCGCGCTTCGCGAGCGACGCGAGCACCGACGGGGAAAACTCGAGCTGCGACTGAAGGTGCTCGACCGTGCTTTCGCCGCCGAGCGACTCCAGCATTTCGTATGTCGCGCGCTGCTGCTTTGCCCGGCCGAAGAGGGTATCGCGCTCGAGCAGGGACGGGTCTTCCATCGGAGGCGTCAGCTTCACGATGCGGCGCGTCTTTCGCGCCGGCCGCGGATTTTCCGCGCCGGTGAGCAGAATGGGAAGCGCGGTTCGCAGCACGACACCGAGCGGGACGACGTAGTACTCGGAGATCCAGCGGCAGAGCTCGAGCAGTCTGGCGCCGACGGCGGGCTCGGCGTCGGGAGCGTCGAGAATTTTTTTCGGCGCGCGGCGGAGATTCTTCTCCACCGCCGGCCCGATGCAGATGCCGATCTGTCGCTTGTTCCGGAACGGTACTACGACGCGCGCGCCGGCTACGACGCGATCAGCCAGCGATTCGTCAAAGGCGTATGTAAAGGTCTGAAAGAGCGGCAGCGGCAGCGCGACTTCGACAAGTCCGCGGCTGATTTCATCCACGATTCGCGCCGCCGGCCCGCCGGCTCACGCCAAGTCCGGGTGACTCCGTCAGTCTGATCTGCCCGCCGGCGATCGTCGCACCGGTGAATGGGTCGTCGGAGAGAAGCGCCGCGCCGTCGAAGTCGGCCGTGTCGAGAAGAGGCGCGAGCTGCGCAATAGCGCTGATCCCGAGCGAGCTCTCGATCATGCAGCCGGCCATCACTCCCATTCCGTGAGCGCGCGCCACGTGAATCATCCGCAGCGCTTCGCGAAGGCTCCCACACTTGGCGAGCTTGATGTTGATGCCGTCCACGGCGCCGGCGAGCTTCGGGATATCGGCCGCCACGAGGCACGACTCATCGGCAAAGACGGGAATCGTGGAGCGCTCGCGCACGAATCGCAGCCCCTCGATATTCTCGCGCGCCACCGGCTGCTCCAGCATTGCCACTCCCATTCCGGCGAGGAACTCCAGCATCTCCACGGCCTGCTCGGGTGCCCACGCCGCGTTCGCATCAACGCGAAGCTCCTTGTCCGGAGCGGCATCGCGCACGATGCGCACGATTTCCCGATCCCGGTCCGTGCCAAGCTTGATCTTGAGAATCGGGTACTGCGCCGCTTCGTTCACTCTTTGCGCCAGGACATCGTTTTCGGCGATCGCGATCGTGAAGCTCGAGAGCGGACATTTGTCGGCGCTCAATCCCCACAGCCGGTGAACGGGAACGCCGAGCCGCTTGCCGACGAGGTCGTGAAGGGCCGCGCTGATCGCCGACTTGGCACTGTTGTTTCCCGGGAGCGCCCCGTCGATACGGTGCTCGCAATCCTCGAGAGAGATCGGGTCGGCGGATGTTAGGACGCGGGAAAATTTCGGGAGCGCGGCGACGACGCTCTCCTCCGATTCTCCGTAGTACTTGTTCGGCGCCGCCTCACCGCAGCCTTCGACTCCGTCGCGGTCTGTCAGGGTGACGACGACGTTGTGATGCTGCCTGTACCCGCCCCGTGCAATGACGAAAGGATGAACGGGGTGCAGATCCAGAATCTCGTGACTGAGCTTCAGATTATACTCCCGCGGGCGCGGGCGCCGCGCGCGCCGTTTTCGCCCGGCGAAGATCAGCGGCTGACGCGGATGATGCGAGAAATGCGATCAGAGCGTCCGCCAGCTCGTTGCCGCGCTGATAACGCGCCGGCGCCTTTTTCTCGAGACACTTCATCACGATCGCCGAGAGCGCGGCCGGGATGCGCGAGTCGACCACCTCGGGCGACACCGCCATCTCGGTGACGTGCTTGTAGCTGATGGAGTAAATGTCGGCGCCGTCGAAGGGCGGAAAGCCGAGAAGCGTTTCGTACATCACTACGCCGAGCGCATACAGATCGCTTCGCCCGTCGAGGAGCTTTCCGCGCGCCTGCTCCGGCGACATATAGTGCGGCGTTCCCATAACGTTGCCGCTGCCCGTGACCCTGCTGCGAAAATGCGCGGTGGCGATTCCGAAATCGGTGATGATCGCGTTGTCGTCCTCGTCAAAGAGAATGTTGTCGGGCTTGATGTCTCGATGAACGAGGCCGCGACGGTGCGCATAGTCGAGCCCGGTGGCCACCTGAGCGGTGATCGCCGCCGTCGCCTCGGGCGGCAGCGAACGGTGGCCACCGATGCGATCGTTCAGCGTGCCGCGCGCAAGGAAGGGCATCACGATGTAAATCGTGTCGTCCACCATCCCGAAATCGAGAATCGGACAGATGTGCGGATGAAACAGCTTCGCCGCCGACTCCGCTTCGCGCCGGAACCGCTCACGCATCTCGGCGTCGTGGGCGAGGTGGGAGTGGAGAACCTTTATTACGACCGGCGAGTCAATGCTCGACTGCACCGCGTAGTACACATTCGCCATTCCGCCATCGCCGACGAGGTGCATCACGCGATAACGTGCGCCGAGCACGGCGCGTAGCTGAGTGACAGCGGGGTCCGGCTGAGCGTCCGCAAGGTTGGAAATCACCGGCAGCGGTGCTCCGCAGCGGACACATCTTCCGGCGGTGCCGCGATTCCAGCTGCCGCAGTCGGGACAGAACATCGTCAGCCCCCGAACTGCATCCTTACGAAATCATAAGGAGGCCAGGGACCGGTGAGGCGAAGATCGAGCGCCGGCTGCCGCTTGTTCTCCTGCGACACCGTGTTCTGAAATGCTTCCCACTTGTCCGCGCTGACGAGGAACGACGCGCGCGCGATCACTCCCTCCTTTGCCTCATCCTCGCTGAGGGGAAGAACGACAGTCGCGGCGGCCTGGCCGCGAAAGAGTCGTAGCGCTTCCGCGCCCAACGCCTTGAAGCTCTTCGTCGCGTCGTCTTCCGTCACTTCCCCGCCGGAGCCCATGCTGACCCTGCCGGCTACGTGACCTTCGACCACGTTCATCGCGTCTGTGAGCGTGAAGTAGTGGAGCTCGAGCCAGTGCGAGAGCGTGCCGTGGGACTTGAACACAGTGCCCGGCGGCGCGGGCAGAACGGGGCCGGCGCGAAACGCTTCTTCGACCACGGAGGCGTACCGCTCAAGATCCGCTTCTTCCAGCTTCGACGATGAATACGGCGCGGCTTCCACGATCGCGCCGAGCCCGCGGTGGTGAACCAGCGTCGTACGCTCGGCGAGGGAATCCACGGTGCCGTTCTCCAGGCCCGCCACCCCATACAGCCGCAATCCATTGGACGAGCTCATGCTTCAAGATAGCCGATGTCAGGCGAGAGCGGCCAGATGACGAACGGCACCCTCGGCCAGCCTGTCCGGGATGTAGCCGCCTTCCAGCGCGCTGACGAGGCGCCCTCCGCACCAGGAATCGGCGCGCGAGACGAGCGATTTGGTGAGGCGCTCAACATCGTCCATCTCCAGAGTGAATCCGCCGAGGGGATCGCCGGCCAGTGAATCGAACCCGGATGACACGAGAATGATGTCCGGGGCGAACCGGGCGGTCGCCGCGTCGATCGCCGATTCCAAAGCCGCGAGATACCGCTCCGCTGGCAGCCCCGGGGGCATCGGCACGTTCCATACGCTCTCGTGCGGTCCGCGGTCTTCCGCGGCGCCCGTCCCCGGGTACCACGGCCAGCGATGCATCGAAACGAAGTGGATGTCCGGCTCGTTTTCGACCAGCGCCTGGGTTCCGTTTCCGTGATGCACGTCCCAATCGACGATCAGCACGCGCGAGAGATCGTGTTTCTGCCGCGCGTAGTGCGCCCCGCAAGCCACGCTTCCGAAGATGCAGAATCCCATTGACCGGTCGCCCAGCGCGTGGTGTCCCGGAGGGCGCACCGCGGAAAAACTTTTCGGATGAGTTCCCGCAGCGGCAAGGTCTACCCCGTCGA
>JALYYD010000201.1 GCA_030946775.1 Gemmatimonadota bacterium | reverse complement strand
CTCCTTCCAACTGGCTTCCAGGGAGTCGGTCGGGGACCCCGGAGGAGTAGTTAATGGCGGTAAAGACGCGCCTTGGTGATCGGCTGCTCGAATCAGGGCTGATCACTCGGCATCAACTCGATAAGGCGCTGGAGAAGCACGTCAGTACCGGCCAAAAACTCGGCAGGACCCTGGTTGACCTCGGATACCTGCATCCCGACCAGTTGATGAAAACGCTGTGCGAGGACGCGGGAATCCCGTACATGTCGCTCGGCGACATGACTCCCGCCCCCGCGGCGCTGGCTACCATCCCCGAGCCGGTCGCGCGACGCTACAACTCTGTTCCCCTCCGAATCGAGAACGGCCGGCTCCTCATCGCGATGGCCGATCCTTTCGACATGGACGCGCTCACGAGTCTCGAACGAACCGCCGCGAAGCCGATCAAGCAGGCATCCGGACCGCGCGATGACATCGCCGGTCTCCTGCGCCGCGCATATCAGAGCGTCGATCGGGTTGAAACGACGGTGCCGCTGGATCGGGTGGTGACCGAACAGCTGGCGGGATTCATTCCGACCGGCGCTGCGGTTCGGCCAGGCGACGCGCCCGTCGAGGAGAACGCGACCGCGGCGAAGCTCGTCGAGGAGATCATTCGCCGCGGGACCACTCTCGGCGCGACCGACATCCACATCGAGCCGCTGGAGGAGGTCACGAAAGTCCGCTACCGTCTCGACGGCCTGCTCCAGGACGGAGGCGCATATCCGCGAACGATGCAGGCGGCGCTCACGAGCAGGATAAAGATTCTGGCCGGATTGGACATCGCCGAGACGCGGCTGCCGCAGGACGGACGGGTGCGGATTCGCGCCGACGCGCGCCACATCGATCTTCGCGTGTCCACGTTCCCGACCCTTCACGGCGAGGACATCGTCCTTCGAATCCTCGACCGTTCGCGCACGGCTCTCAATCTCGAGCGCCTTGGCATCGAGCCCGAAGACCTGAAGATCCTCCGCGCAGCGTTCCTAAAGCCGCACGGACTGATTCCCGTCACCGGCCCGACCGGCTCGGGAAAGACGACGACACTGTACTCGGCGATCGTAGAGCTGAACAACCGCGAACGCTGCATCATTACGCTCGAGGATCCGGTCGAGTACGAGCTGGCGCAAATCCGGCAGTCCCAGATCAACGTGCGGGCCGGGCTGACGTTCGCTTCGGGACTGCGCTCCATGCTGCGCCACGATCCGGATACGATTCTCGTCGGAGAGATGCGCGACGCGGAGACGGTGCAGATCGGGCTGACCGCGGCGCTCACCGGCCACCTCGTGCTCACTACGCTGCACACCAACACCGCGGCGGGGGCGATCCCGCGGTTGCTCGACATGGGGGCAGAGCCTTTCGTGCTGACGTCATCGGTGCTGCTCATCATCTCCCAGCGGCTCGTGCGCACGCTATGCAAGGAATGCAAGACGGTGACGGAAGTCACTGATCCGGTGCGCGAGCGTTTTGCGCTAGGCAACGCGACGATTTACTCCGCGCACGGGTGCAGCGTCTGCCGGGGCTCGGGCTACAAGGGGCGAATTGGAATATTCGAGTTTCTGCCGATGACGCACGAGATCAACGCCGCCGTGTATCAGCGCCGTCCGGCCGAAGAGATCCAGCGCATGTCCGGCCGCCCGACACTGTTCGAGGACGGCTTGAAAAAGGTTCGCGCGGGAACGACGACGCTCGACGAGCTGCTCCGCGTCACCTCGGTTTGACGGCGACGCTTACGGTGCCCGACTTCTGGTATAAAGCGCTCACCAACACCGGTCAGGTGCAGACCGGGTGGATGACGGCGCCCGACGAGCGGGACGTGGAAGACCGGCTGCGCAGCGGCGGGAGCTATCTCGTCTCCGCCGAAGAGCGTGTGCATCGCAAAGTCATCCCGAAGCACGCCGACGGAAAGGTGAACCGCAAGCAGCTGCTCGCGTTCATCGAATACCTCGCCGGGTCGGCGCAAGTCGGAATGCCGATTCTCACCACGCTGACGGACGTTGAGGCGCGCCTGGAATCGAAGCTGCTGCGAAAAATCGTCGGAGAGATCCACTTCGCCCTCTCCGAAGAAGGAAAGAGTCTCTCCGAAGCGATGGCGCAGCACCCCAAGGCGTTTCCGACCGTTTATATCGCGACGATCGAAGCCGGTGAGGCCAGCGGGCGTCTCGATTTCGTGCTCAACCAGCTGGTCGAATATCTCGACTGGCAGGAGACGATCTCCGGACAGGTTAAGCAGGCGACGATGTATCCGCTGATCGTGCTGGGCGCGGTGGCGGGGCTTATCGTCATCCTCGTCGCATTCGTATTTCCGAGAATTCTTCCCGTGCTGCTCGCGCGCACGACCGAGCTTCCCCTACCGACGAAGATCGTGATGAACATTTCGGCGGCCCTGCGAAAATACTGGTTCATGGTGTTTGCGACCGTGGGGGCCGGCTTCTTTTCCTACCGCGCGCTGAGAAAAACGGACCGCGGCTCGCTCGCTATCGACCGGATGCTGCTGAACCTGCCGATATTCGGCCAACTGCTTCACGAAGTGAACATGGCCCGCGTTGTGACCTACCTCGGGCTTTTCTATCGCTCCGGCGTAGAGGTGATCTTCTCGCTCTCCCTTGTCGAACGAATGCTGACGAACCGGATCGTCGCGAACGCGGTCCGAGCGGCGCGCGACGCCGTCGAGGGCGGATCTACGATGGCAGCCGCTTTCAGTCAGGGGACGATGTTTCCCTCCGTCGTCATTCGCAGCGTCGCTCTCGGAGAGACGACCGGCCAGCTTGACGAATCGCTCGCTCGCGCCACCGCATACTATGCGCGCGAAGTTCCAGCGGCTGTGCGCCGATTGATCACCGCGCTGCAGCCCGCACTCATCATGACGATGGGCTCGGTCGTACTTCTCGTCGCGCTGGCGATGATCCTTCCGATTCTCAGCATTTACAACCAGATAGGAAGACATTGATGCGATCAAGTACCGGCGCCGCCCATTTCGGCGCCTACATCGAGCCCGCCGGCATCCAATTGGTCGAATATCAGCGTGAGCGCAACGGTATTTCGATCGTCCGACAGCACTCTGACGATCGCAGGCTTCTGGGGCTCGCCGAAGCTGGCGAGCGCGTGGGCGCTATCATCAAATCGTTCGGACTTCCGCGGGCGCGGCTCTCGGCGGCGGTGCGCGGATTTGGCTCGAGCTACCAGATAATGATGCTGCCTCCGGCCGAGCCGGCGGTTCTGGGCGCGGTGGTCCGTCGCGAAGTGGCACGTCTCAATCCAGAGATGGAGAGCCCTCGCGTGGACTACGTCCTCGGCGGAGAAATTGACAGGCGAAAGAGAATTCGCCCTGAAGGAGGGATTCCACAGCAGGAGGTCTTTGTCGGCGCCGCTCCGGAATTAGCTGTCTCGGCCTTCGGCGAAGAGCTCTCCGCAGCTTCGGTCGAGCTCGATCATCTTACGCTGCTTCCACAGGTGATCCAGCGGTTGTACGAGCGCGTAGACGGATCACATCAGCCGACGGCGTGCTTCGTGGATCTGCCTGGCGGCCCAGTGATCGCATTTTTCAACGAGCGCCAGCTGCGCCTGGTGGTAGAGCCGCCGGTCGCCGGAGAGCAGGACATCGCCAGCCGCGTCCAGAACCTCGCCGAGCACCTCGAGCGGGGAAATCTCTATTTGCGGCAGCAGTTCCGGGGAGTCGAGCTTACACGGCTGCTCATCGCGACAGAGCCGGATGAGGAGGCGGAATATCTGGAGCGGCTCAAGGAGACACTTCGGTATACGGTGGAGAGGTTCCCGGGCCCGGTCCCGGAACCCGGCGCTCTCGTTTCGCTCGGGGCGGTGCTCGACGGAGAGGCGCAGCAGGGACTCAACTTATCTCCGTTCGCAGAATCACCGCTGGTCCGGGCGGAGAAGGCAAAAAAACAGTACATCTCGCTGGGTGGCATGATCGTATGTGCCGTTGCGATACTGTGGGCGGTGTTCTCGGTCGCACAAACATTGACTCTCAGCAAGCGAGTCGTGGCCGATCAGCGCATCGCGCAGGAGCGCATGAACACTCTCGCGCCGTTGAGAGTTGTGGCGTCGCAACGGCAGCAGAATGCGCAGTCGGTCACTTATTTGAACGCACTTGAGGCAGATCGCGCGAATACGCAGCGGTTTCTGCGCGCGCTGGGGCGTGCCACTCCCCCGGGGGTGCGGCTTCAGTCGGTCACGTTCCAGCGCAACGGCGCGGAGTGGAATGTCAGCATCGCCGGGGGCGCATTCGGCAATACGGGCGCTGACGTCCTCCTCGGCATTGACAGGTTCTACCATTCCCTTCCTCGGGAACTGGCTCTCCACGATTTGGTGCTTGCCGATCTGAACGATGCTCCGCCCGACCCATTCGGAGCTGCGATGAAGTTCACGGTCACCTTCGTGCTTTCCCCTCCGGGAGGGACGCAGTAATGGATCAGTTTCTCGCGCAATTCCGAGCTTTCATCGAGAAGAACCGCTACTTGCTCGTCATCGCCGGGGTGACGATCGTGGTCGTCATCGCGTCTGTTTGGGTGGCAACTCCTGCGCGCAGGCAACGCGTGGCCCTCGCCGACGAGGACGCGAAACTTAAGGCGCTGATCAACAGCAGCAACCTTTGGGTCACTCAGTTCGAGCCGGCCTCCAACGAGGAATCGGCGATTTGGCAGAACACTGCATCCGAAGTGCAGGCACTCGGTGTCAAACCCACAGAGCGGCTGACATTGGCTCAGATCGTACTGCGCCGCGCAGAGGATGCCGATTTGGTGGGGGCGCACTTGAAGTTCGTTCCTGTGGATGCGGCGACGGCTGCGCCCGCCAGGCAAGTCGCCGGTGTTACCTTCAATCCAGCGAGCTACACGCTTTCTGTGTCTGGATCAGGAAGCCTGGGGACTCTGATCAGTTTTCTGGAAGCCTTGCCACCCGCGGTCCAGCTCGCGTCCGTGAGCATGACTCGCGACAGCGACGCTGGAGTAAAAACGGCACTCTCGCTTTCCGTCTTCGAACCGGTAGGTGGAAATGCAAAGTGAAAACACGCGGTTGCTTCAGATTGCGGCTCTCGTCATCCCAGTGATTGCGGCGGCCGCCGGCGGAAAATGGGCGGTGGACGCAACACGTTTAAGCGTGCTTCCGTCGGCGTCCCTGCCGACCTCGCAGGAGCTCGACTCACTCCGGGGCTACGTGCTACGCACCCAGCCGGTGGCGGAGCCGCTGAAGCCGACTACCGGAATGCTGTCGGTAGGAACCGATCCATTCGCGAAGGTATCAGTAGCTGAAGCCCCAAGCTACGTCGGGGGAGCGGCGCCCGTTGCGGGCCCGGGACCGGTACGCTGGGTCGTCAGCACCATAATGATCACAGAAAATCGCCGCGTCGCGGTGATTAACGGAGTTCTTGCAACCGCCGGTACTGTTCTTCCTGGTGGCGCAAGAGTTCTCGCAATCGAGCCGGATCACGTCGTTCTCGCTGAATCAAGCGGTGCGCGGCGCGAAGTCTCAGTCCAAAGCGGAGCCAATTGATGTTGTCACATATGAAATTTCGATCCATTGCTCATCGCGCGACCATCGCCGCGGCGGCAGGAATCGTCGGTGCATGTGCCTCGGCGCAAAACTCCGCGCCGGATACACTGCCTAACGCGGATGGCCGCTTTCATACGACGGTCAAACTGGACTCGTCGCGGGTGATGCCGGC
>JALYYD010000282.1 GCA_030946775.1 Gemmatimonadota bacterium | reverse complement strand
GAGCGCGAGCGCGGCGAGACGGAGTCGGTTGTGCTCCGCCAGCTCCGCGCGGGACTCGCCCACCTCAGTCAGCCGTATGCCGGCCAGCTGCTGGTTGCGTACGAGCCAGTGTGGGCAATCGGGACAGGCAAGACGGCCACGCCGGCCGATGCCTCCGCTGTTCACAACGTTCTCCGCGCGGAGCTTACTTCCATACTCGGCGACAGGGCAGGGCGCGTCCCGATTCTGTACGGCGGCAGCGTCAATCAGGCGAATTCGGCGGCGCTCCTCGCGGTGGAAAACGTGGACGGCCTGCTCGTCGGCGGAGCGAGTCTCGAGCCGAATACCTGGCTTTCCATCACGGGAAGCTGATCTCTCATTTCGCCCGCGGAGGGTTGACTGAGACACCGCTCTCCCGTGATATTGAAAGGCTGCATCAACTCTATCCTCTGCAATGATTTACACTTTTCTGCTCGTACTCCTCGTCATCGATAGCGTGCTGCTTGTGGCCGCCATTCTCGCGCAATCGGGAAAGGGCACCGGCCTCGCCGCGAGCTTTGGTGGAGCGAGCTCATCGCCCGACGCGTTCATCGGCATCCGTCAGGCTGGAAATCTCCTAACGAAGTTCACCTGGTGGGGCGGCGGGATTTTTCTCTTTCTCGCCTTTGTTCTCCAGCTGATGTCGTCCCGCGTGAACACGCAGCATTCCGTGCTCGAGAAGTCGCTTGCCACGCCCGCACCGACAGCGCCGGCGCCCACGTCGACGAATGCGATCCCGCTGCAGTCGGCTCCGGCCACGCCCGCGCCTACACCTCCCGCGAGCACTCCGAAGCGCTGAATTGACTCAGGAGATCAGCCCCTCGATTCCAGGGTTCCTCCTCTTAGAGGATGGAACCCTTTTTAACGGCCGTGTGCGCGGGCGAAATCCCGCGCGCGCACTGCCGGCCGTTGCGGAGGTTGTGTTCACCACCAACATGACCGGCTACCAGGAGGTTTTTACCGATCCCTCCTACTCCGGCCAGATCGTAGTGATGACGACCCCGCACATCGGCAACTACGGAATCAACGCCGAAGATCCCGAGTCCGGCGCGCCGCAGGTGGCGGGTGTCGTCGTGCACGAGCTCTCCGAGAATTACTCGAACTGGCGCGCCACCGGCGATTTGATGAGCTGGCTCGACGCGGCGCAAATACCGCTCATCGAGGAAGTTGATACCCGCCGACTCACCCGCCACCTGAGATCTGTTGGCGTGATGCGCGGAGTTATCGGAATCGGGGACGCTCCCGACGCTGCGGCGCTGGCCGCGCTCGACGCGTGCCCTTCGATGGAAGGTCTCGATCTCGCCTCCCGCGTTTCGACGCGTGAGCGCTATAGCTGGGGCAGCCCGACAGCGAGCCATCACATCGTTGCCTACGACTACGGAATCAAGCGGAATATCCTCCGCATTTTCGGCGAGAATGACTGCCGAGTTACCGTCGTTCCCGCAGCGACGACGGCGGAAGAGACGCTCGCGCTGAATCCGGATGGCCTCTTTCTGTCCAACGGTCCGGGCGATCCGGAAGCTGTTCTGTATGCGCCGCCCACGATTCGTCAGCTCACATCCTCCGGCATCCCTACCTTTGGCATCTGCCTCGGCCACCAGCTCCTTGGACTGACGTTCGGCGGAGCGACGAAGAAGATGCCCTACGGTCACCGCGGCGGGAATCACCCGGTACGGGAGGTCGAGACCGGGCAGGTATTCATCACTTCCCAGAACCACGGCTTCGCGGTGGAAGGGAGCGAGAAAGAGATTTCAGGTGCGCCCGACCTCGAGGTCACGCACATAAATCTCAACGACGGGACCATCGAAGGACTGCGCCACCGGGAGCTTCCGGTGTTCGGAGTGCAGTATCATCCCGAGGCTGCACCGGGTCCCCACGACGCGCGCCCTTTGTTTCAGCAGTTCCTCCAAGCCCTCCCAAAAGGGGCGAAGTAGCTCACGGCTCGCTTGACACCAAATCAGTAACGTCATAACTTCTAAGCACTTACGCGCCACAACGCGTTAAAACTGGGGAGACCAATGACCAAAGCGGACCTCGTTGAGCGGGTAACAACGCAGATCTCGCGGACGGCCGGGCCGATGATCTCGAAGAAAGACTGTGCGCGGGTGGTCGACGCGTTCCTCGAGGCGGTCAAGGAGTCGCTCCAGCGGCAGGAGAACATCGAAGTGCGTGGTTTTGGCACTTTCAAGATCAGAAACAGAAAAACCAGGATGGCCAGAAATCCCCGAACTGGTTCTCCCGTAGAGGTTTCGGCCCGCCCTGTTCCCGTTTTTAAGCCGTCCAAGGAGCTTCGCGCACTGGTTGCCGGACTGGAAATCGAGCACATCACGGAGGACTAGGTCACTCCGCCCGAGATGGATCATTTCGAAGTTCGCCTTTTCGCCTCTTTTGCCGACCTTTTCGGCGCTCCCCACCTGAATCTTGCGCTGCCTCGAGGCGCGACCGTCGAGCAGCTGACCTCCGCGATCCAAGCTCTGCCCGGCGGCGTACGGCTTCCGCCGAAGCTGGTTGTGGCCGTCAATCACGAGTACGTGCCGCCGCAAACGGTCATCAACGCGGGTGACGAGATCGCGCTCATACCGCCGGTGGCAGGCGGATGATCGGCATTCGGCTCGTCGAGCTTCCGATTGACCCGACGGCGCTGATCCGCGCCGTGTCGGCCGCCGACAAGGGCGCCGTTTCGCTCTTTCTTGGAACGGTTCGCGAGATGAACGACGGCCGCGCAGTCGCGTCGCTGCGCTACAGCGCATATTCCAGGATGGCCGAAGCAGAGCTGGTGCGCATAGCGGATGAGATGAAGGATCGGTTCGGAGTGACGACCGGCCTGATCGAGCATCGGCTCGGCCACCTCGAGATTGGCGACATCGCGATTGGAATCGCCGTCGCGCACGAGCATCGCGCGCCGGCGATCGCATCGGTCGCGTACGCGATGGACGAGATCAAACGTCGAGTTCCGATCTGGAAGGAAGAGGAATATGCCGACGGCACCAAGGAGTGGGTCGATCCGACGGCGGCCGGAGCCGCGCAATGAGCCAGCTCATTGATGGGAGCGGACGGCGGATCAACTACCTCCGCATTTCGGTCACCGACAAATGCAATTTCCGCTGCCTGTACTGCATGCCGGAGGAGGGCCTTCAGTGGCTGCCCAAGGCGGATCTCCTCACCTATGAGGAAATCACGGACGTCGTTCGGCAGATGGTGCCGCTCGGAGTCACGCGCCTGCGCATCACCGGCGGCGAGCCGCTGATCAGACCCAATCTCGACCGGCTGATTACGCAGCTGAAGGCGATCGACGGAATCGAAGACATCGCGCTCTCGACGAACGGAGTGCATCTGCCGAAGCTCGCGGCAGCGCTAGCCGCAGCGGGACTCGCCCGCGTCAACCTCAGCGCCGACTCGCTGCGCGCGGATCGGATCGCGAAGATCTCGCGCCGCTCGCTCGGATTCGATCCGATCGCAGCGGCGCAGTCCGCGGAGAAAGCATGGCTGACGCCGGTGAAGATCAACGTCGTGGTAATGCGCGGCGTCAACGACGACGAGATCGAGGATTTCGCCCGGCTCACACTCGACCATCCGTGGCATATCCGCTTTATCGAGTTGATGCCGGTGGGCGAGATGCGGGACGTGACCTGGGAGCACGTCGTCGCGAGCGATGAGATTCTCGAGCGCATTGCCTCGATCGAGCCGCTCTCTCCGGTGAGCGGACCGAATGGGAATGGTCCGGCGAAGTATTTCGCGTTCGAGGGCGCGCCTGGCTCGGTGGGAGTCATCACGCCGATGACGCACACCTACTGCGCAACCTGCAACAAGGTGCGGCTCACCGCCGATGGTCGCCTGCGAACGTGCCTGTTCGGGGATCACGAGCTGGAACTTCGCACGCCCTTGCGCGCGGGGGAGCCGATCGCGGGAATCGTCGAGGCGGGATTGCTCGAGAAACCGGCGGAGCACCATCTGCTTCAGATGAAAGTCGGGGGATTGCGGGCGCTTTCGGAGGTCGGCGGGTAACTGGCATCTGAGCGCCGGAGCGACTGCTAACTGAACCGGATGCGAGTTGTGTGTAGGTAAGGTGCGAGGGGTTAGGGTACGACCGCACGACCGTCCCATTCGTAGACTGACTATCGACTCGCCTGCAGAATGATCGTACGGTCTTGCGGCGGTACCCTCAGTCCTCAGCCCTTACCTACTCAGCCCTCGCATCCGGTTCTTTGCTGTTGTCGTTTGCCGCCTGCTATCAGTCCGAATAGCTTTCATTCAGCAGCAACCCAACACCAACATCCGAAAAAATGGTTAACAAAATCACCGTCGTCGGTGCCGGCAACGTCGGCGCGACCACTGCCCAGCGCCTGGCCGAGAAAGAGCTCGCCCGCACCGTCGTCCTCGTCGACATCATGGAAGGAATCCCGCAGGGGAAGGGACTCGATCAGTGGCAGTCAGCGCCGATCGAGGGCTTCGACTCGCGGATCATCGGGACCAACGGCTACGAAGAGACCGCGAACTCCGACATCATCGTCATCACCGCCGGAATCGCCCGGAAACCGGGGATGTCCCGCGACGATTTGCTCAACACGAATGCCGGCATCGTCAAGCAGGTTTCCGAGAACATCAAGACGACTTCGCCGAACGCGATTCTCATCGTCGTCTCGAATCCGCTCGACGTGATGTCGTATGTCGCGATGAAGGTGACCGGCTTCCCGCGTGAGCGCGTGCTCGGAATGGCGGGGGTGCTCGATACAGCTCGCTACCGCGCGTTCCTCGCCGAAGCGCTCGACGTTTCCGTGCGCGACATCCAGGCGATGGTGCTCGGCGGGCACGGGGACACGATGGTGCCGCTCATCTCCTACACGTCGGTAAGCGGGATCCCGATCACGCAGCTGATGTCACAGGCGACGCTCGACGCGATCGTGGATCGCACGCGCACCGGCGGCGCCGAGATCGTGAAGCACTTGAAGACGGGCTCGGCGTACTATGCTCCGTCGGCCGCCGCCGTTCAGATGTGCGAAGCGATCGTCAACGATCAAAAGCGCATTCTGCCGTGCGCCGCGTGGCTGCAGGGCGAGTACGGAATGACAGATCTGTTCCTTGGCGTTCCGTGCAAGCTCGGACGCCGCGGGCTGGAGCAGATAATCCAAGTGGAGCTCACCGGAGCGGAGAAGGAAGCTCTCTCCAAGAGCGCCGACGCCGTGCGCGAGCCGATGGCGGCGGTAAAACTTTAGCTGGCGCGTTTGGTGCAGGCTCTCTCCGTTAAAACACCGGAGAGAGCTTGAGCGAAATGGAAAATGCTGATGTAGGTGCAAAACGGAACGCAGTGAACGACGCGGATTCCGCCGCTTTGCGAGTAACCCCGCCTGCTCCTGACGTCAGTGAGCAGCCGGGGTTCAAGGTCCTCGACAAAGAGCCATCGCGAGGCGGGACCAAGCTGCTATGGACAGCGCTTGTCGTCGCGATCGCGATAGCCGCGGCCTACTACTTCGGATTGTTCCGCTAAACGCCGTCGGCGGGGAGGCGATGCCGCTCGATGTCGCGGCTCAGCCGGGTTTTCTCGCTTCGTTTCTCGGCGGCATCGTGCTGCTTTCTCTCAGCCACCAGGCGATGGGCGCCGGGATTTTCCGCCGGCTCCTTCGGCTTCTTGTGAGCTCCTCCAGAGTGGAGCTGCTCCAGAATCTTGTTGCGGGTTTTTTCGCCGTGTCCGCCTTCGGCGTGATCTTGCGGACCCTTCTGATGGCCGTCGCTGTTCTGCATCAGTCCCCAATGTTCTAGTGAGTTCCTGCTTGTAATGAGCGCAATGGTGAGGCCACGGCTAGAGCTTTGGGAGAGTCACTCCGGTCTGGCCCTGATACTTGCCTTTTTTGTCCTTGTACGAAACTTCCGGCGGTTCGTCGCCCTTAAAGAAGAGTACCTGCGCGATCCCCTCGTTGGAGTAGATCTTCGCCGGCAGCGGAGTCGTGTTTGAGATCTCCAGGGTGACGTGCCCTTCCCAATCGGGCTCGAGCGGAGTGACGTTGGTGATGATCCCGCAGCGTGCGTAGGTGGATTTGCCCACCGTCACCGTCAGTACGTCGCGCGGGATCCGGAAGTACTCGACCGATCTCGCTAGTGCGAATGAATTCGGCGGCACGATGCAGACGTCGCCCTCGAACTCGACAAATGAATTCGGGTCGAAGTTCTTCGGATCCACGATCGAGCTGAGCGCGTTGGTGAAAATCTTGTACTCGCGCGCGACCCGCATGTCATAACCGTACGAACTGACGCCGTACGAGATGACTCCGGAGCGCACCTGGCTGTTCTCGAAGGGCTCGATCATCCGGTGCTCCCTGGCCATTCGGGTGATCCAGCGGTCGGCTTGAATCGACATTTATTTTTGGATGGGAACTGCGTTTGCAGAGGGATTGGCGGGCATCTCTTCGCGGAATGTATCCGCGCGCAATTTGTCCCGCCATTGCGCTGGCAGGAGGCGTTGAATTAGCCGCAGGCGCAGGGTAGATTCTCGCAGAATAACTTAGTGAAAAATTTCACGAAGTCCGGAACCTGATGGCTCGCGCCTACTTTCCAGTCCTTTTCCTACTCGGTTTCGTAGTGATGAACGCGCTGCTGATCCTCGCGATCTCGGCGCTGACAATGCGTTCCCGCCCGAATGCCGTGAAACAAAGCGCATACGAGTCGGGAATTCCGGCGCTTGGCGACGCGCG
>JALYYD010000271.1 GCA_030946775.1 Gemmatimonadota bacterium | reverse complement strand
CCCGCCGAGCTTCGGCAAAAACTTCAGAATGCGCTCACTTAGAATTCTCGTGGCAGTAGCTGCTCTTGCTCCGATTTCGGCAGCATTTGCGCAGAGGCTTCCGGGCGGGTTGAACCAGAAAGAGCTGACGACCTACGCCCGCTTGCTGGCGATGACGGATACGAGGACTCTCGATCTTCCGCTCGTCGAGAGGGCCCTGTCCGCGAAATGGCGGCCGCTCCGTGCCGCAGCGGCGCTTGCTATCGGACAGGTCGGAGCACCGACGGGAACTCCGGGGGCGGCGAGACTCCGCGCATTGCTGAGGGATCGTGACGCCGCAGTCGCCGCGAACGCCGCATATGCGCTCGGGCTCCTCCGTGATACTGCGTCGGTTGCCACACTCACCGCAGTCCTGGGAAGCGCCAACGGCGCGCACGATGTGACACGCGAGGCGGCGTGGGCACTGGGCGAAATCGGCGCGCCCGCGAGATCAGCGATCGTTACCGCGCTTGGCTCGAAGGGCACCGATCACGATACGATGATTCAGCTCCTCCTCGCTTCTGCGAAGATGCGCCCAATTCCAGTGAGCGCGATTCGGCCGTATCTGAACGAAGGTCATCCTTCTGTGATGTGGGCCGCGACCTACGCGATCGCGCGCTTTCGCGCGCCGGCTGGAGTGCGAGACCTGATTCAGCTCGCCGGCTCACCCGCGGTGGCTAATCCTCGGTTCACTCCAGAGACGAGTGCGCAGCTCGAAGCGCCGTACCTTGAATTTGCCGCTGGCGCCCAGCGAGCCCGCGCCGATCTGGCCCGCGGTCTTGCAAAATCGGCCGCCGGTGATTCGCTCGGAGAGCAGGCCTACGCAGTTCTCGAGCGGTTCGTAAGCGATCCCGACGCGCGCGTTCGCGTCAATGCGCTGCGTTCAATCGCCACATACGGTACTCGCGCGAGATCTGTTCTGGTTGCTGCCACCCGGGATGCCGATGCGAACGTGCGTGTCGCCGCCGCCCAGGGATTTGCGACGGTATTTGTGAAGGCCGACTCAGACTTCGCCGCGCTCGCTTCCGCCGACACGTCGGTTGGTTACAGGTCGAGTCTCCTCACATCTGCGGTCCACGCCGGGATCCGGCCAGTAGAGCTGGTGACCTGGCTCCAGAGTGCCGACTGGCGCCTCCGCGCCGCCGTCGCAAATGCATCAGGTGATTCCACGGATCGCGCCTTTGCGATCGCTCGCGCGATGCCACTGACGCGCGATGGAGATCCGCGGGTGCGCGCCGCGGCGTACGGTGCCATCGCCCCCCCGACATCCATGCCGATGGAAGCGCAAGTGCACTCGGCGCTGATAAATGGACTATCCGATTCCGATCCCTTCGTGAGAGCGAACGTGATCGGAGTGCTCGCCGACAAACCGCTCGTCTCCGACTTTCCGGCGGTGCTCGCCAGCTATCGTGTCTCGACCGTTGATTCCGCCAACGACGCGCGGCTCTCCGCGGTTCAGTATTTCGGAGCCCTGTGGAAGAAGGACAGCTTGGCCGCCGCCCCTGATGTGAAAGCGGCGCTTCAGTCGATACCGGTTCCGCGCGATCCGCTCGAGCGCGCCGCCGGGAAGGGAATTCCACTCTTCTCGTCCTGGGCGGCCGTTGTCGAAAAGCCGCGTCCGCTCGGATGGTACGAAGCTGTATTGCGCCGGGTGCTGCTTCCGGTCTATCGCGGCAAGCCACCGCGCGCGACGATTCATACCGTGAAGGGCGACCTGCGCATCGAGCTCTTCGGAGCGGAAGCCCCGATCACGGTGAACAACTTTCTCACGCTGGCGCGATCCGGTTACTATCGGAATACCAACTTTCACCGCGTCGTTCCGAACTTCGTCATTCAGGATGGAGATCCACGCGGCGATGGAACGGGAGGTCCGGGATACGCGATTCGCGATGAGATGAATCGCCACCGCTACGAGAGAGGCGCGCTGGGAATGGCTCTCTCCGGCCCGGACACCGGCGGCAGCCAATATTTTCTGACGCATTCGCCCCAGCCGCATCTGGACGGGCATTATACGGTGTTCGGTAAGCTGATCTCCGGTTTCGACGTGCTCGATCGCATCACGCAGGGTGATCTCATCACGTCGGTCGAGGCGAAGTGAAGCGAGCGCTGTTCCTCTTCATCGCAGCGGCCAGCGGATGCGCGCCTTCCGTGCAGCCGCTGAAGGGAGTGCCGGCGCCGGCACTCTCGCTCCCGCCGCTTCAGCTCGCACCGGTTCACAAGAAGATCATTTTCCGGTGGGAATACACGGACGGCGAATCGTTCACCCGTGGAGAGGGTGCTGTTCGCCTTGCCGCGCCCGACAGTGCCCGGGTCGATTTCTTCATGAGCGGGCTCGGCGGCGCTGCCGCGCTCGTCGGCGACACGCTTCGCGCCAATGCCGGCGGAATGATAAAGCGCCTTCTGCCGCCCGTCCCGCTGATGTGGGCGGTTTTCGGCCGGTTGTCGATT
>JALYYD010000265.1 GCA_030946775.1 Gemmatimonadota bacterium | reverse complement strand
GCGGCGCCAGCGCCATTCCGATCAGCAGGAGCGCAAGCGCGGCAAGCCGGTTAGTGAAGTATCGCACGCTGTGAAATGTAGCGAGGCGGAAATGCCCTCGAACAAAAAAAGGCCCGCGATTCGCGGGCCTTTTCTCCTGCGCGGCTACCCCATCGCAAGCAGCCGGCGTTTGATCAGCTCTTTTTGGAGCCGTCGGAAACCGTACCCTGCTTCCTTTCCGATCCGTTGCCGATTTCGATTCGCCGTGGCTGCGGAAGCGCGGTCTTCGGAACTCGAACTGCGAGGATGCCGTTATCGAATTCCGCGCCGATCTTGGACTCATCCACGCCTTGAGGGAGCTGGAACGTGCGCGAGAAACTCCCGTAAGTCCGCTCGATCAGGTGATAGCGCTCACCGTCTTCTTCCTTGCGGCCGGCTTTCTTCTCGCCTCTGACAGTCAGGACTCCGTTCTCGGCGGTGATTTCAACCTGCTCGGAGCTGAGACCGGCCAGCTCCATCTCGACCCGCAGCTCGGAGTCGTTCTCCTTGATGTCCACCGCCGGCGTCCAGGCCATCCCGTCCCGTGTGAACGTATCGTCGAAGAGACGGTCGATTTCGCGGCGCAACCCGAAAATCGGCGCCGCGGTCAATGATTTGTAAAGCATTTTGCCTCCGTGGGCTTGGGGTTGTTTTGTCGAACAGCGGGCCGGATTGAGGCAACGGCCGGGCCGGACATTGTTTGCCTTTTTGACCGCCGGTTCTGCCAACGGAGCAAAGGATGGTGGCCAAACGTGCAGACCGGCGCCCGCCTTGCGTATGGGAATGCGGCTGTACAGCTTGGCTTAACCCCTGATCCAGAGCTCACGAAATGTCTGTTGGGAAACATTTTCTCCTGGTGGGTGGCTTCTCGCTTTCACTCACCGCCCCTCGCGCCTTCGCCCAGGGTGGCATGGGCCTTGACCGAGACGAGCGCCGCATTTCCGAGTACGTGGCTGCGCACAAGCAGGAAGCGCTCGCGCTCCTCGAGAAAATCGTCAACATCAACAGCGGCACTCTTAACCCGACCGGCGTGCGCGCTGTCGGCGACGTACTGCGCCCCGAGTTCGAGAAGATCGGGATGAAGACGCGCTGGATCGAGATGCCCGAATCGCTGCACCGCGCCGGACATCTCTTCGCCGAGCAGCAGGGAACCAAGGGGAAGAAGCTGCTGCTGATCGGCCACCTGGACACGGTTTTCGAGCAGGACAGCCCGTTCCAGAAATACACGGTGGTGGACTCCAATACCGTGACAGGGCCGGGGGTCAACGACATGAAAGGCGGCGATGTCGTGATGCTCTACGCGCTGAAGGCACTCAACAGCATCGGCGCGCTCAAGGGGAGGACGATCATCGCGGCGTTTACGGGCGACGAGGAAGCGCCGGGGCATCCGCTCGAGATTGCGCGGCGCGATTTGATAGATGCGGGGAAGCGCAGCGACATCGCGCTCGAATTCGAGTCCGGCGTCAGCGACGACACGGGAGACTACGCGACGATCGCGCGCCGCAGCTCGAGCAAGTGGGAGCTGAAGGTAACGGGAATTACGGCGCACTCGTCGAACATGTTCAACGCGGCGACGGGCGCCGGCGCGGTGTTCGAGGCGTCGAGAATCGTGGACGAATTCTACAAAGAGCTTCAGGGCGAGCAGTATCTGACGTTCAACCCGGCGATCATCATCGGCGGTGCGAACGTATCCTTTGATCCGGAAACCTATTCGGGCCGGGTGTCGGGCAAGGACAACATCATCGCCCCGACCGCTCTCGTACTCGGCGACATCCGCACAATCTCCGACGAGCAGCTCGAGAAGACGCGAGCGCGGATGCGCGAGATCGTCGCGCAGCATCTGCCGAAGACATCGGCGGAGATCACGTTCACCGACGGCTATCCGTCGATGGCGCCGACGGCAGGCGGAATGAAGCTCGTCGAGCTCATCAATTCCATCAACAAGGATCTTGGCATCAAGCCGATGCCGATCCTCGATCCGATTCGCCGCGGCGCCGGTGACATCTCCTTCGTCGCGAAGTACGTGGACGGAATGGCCGGCCTCGGCAGTCAGGGAAACGGCGGCCACACAGTGAAGGAAGACATGGATCTGAAGAGCTTCAATCTTCAGGTTGAGCGCGCTGCGCTTATGATCTACAGACTGACTCGTTGATGGCTGCGCCACGGAACGAGCGGCGGGGCGCTTCAAGGAGGGAGAGACTCACCGACCACGTGAAGCTTGAGCGGCGCCATACGACTCGCCGTCGTGACGACCGTCGCACGTTTCCCCGCATCGGAGATGACATTTTCGGTCACGGTTTCGCGCGCAACCTCCCGATGCTCGGTGAGGTGGTCGGACGCGATCGCTTCCTGAGCTTTTGCTCCCAGGCAGCGGATCTCACGGCGCCGCCGAAAACGATGGTCGTAGCCGCGCACCAGGATGATGAAGTGATTGGGGTCGGCGGGAGGCTGCCGCGACTAAAAAGCGACGTGCTGATAGTGCACGTCACAGACGGGGCGCCGCGCGATCTCAAGAATGCAATCGAGGCCGGCTTCAGCATCCGCGAGCAATACGCCGCGGCGTGCCAGGAAGAGGTGCGGGAGGCGCTCGAGGTGGCCGGGCTAGTTGCCGATCAGAGCATCACCATCGGCATCCCCGACCAGGAAGCGACTCTGAACCTGGTCGCGCTGACGCGGCGATTGGTGGAGCTGTTTGACGCTTACAAACCGGAGATCGTGGTGACCCACTCCTACGAGGGCGGCCACACCGATCACGACTCGACGGCGTTTGCGGTGCAGGGAGCGTGGCGGATGTTAAGGGACGCCGGCGCGAAGGTCCCGGTGGTGCTGGAGATGACATCATACCATCTCCGCACGGGGGACCGGACCTTTTTCGAGTTTCTTCCGTGGTCGGAGGGGGAAGTCTGGACGGTGACGCTGAGCGAGGCTGAGCGAAATCTCAAGCGGGAGATGTTCCGGCGATTCCGCTCGCAGTGGTCGGTCGTGCGCCGGTTCCCGCTTCAGGTGGAGCGATTCCGACAGGCGCCGGCGTACGACTTTACGCAGCCGCCGGCCCCTGGCACGCTGGATTACGAGCGGTTCGAGGTGGCCATTCGAGGGGAAAAATGGCGCGAATATGCGAAAAACGCCCTCAACGAGCTGGGGCTCACGCCGGGTTAACTGGTTTCAGGGTGTCGAGTTAGATATATTTGAAGGCTAGCACCGAACACTGAGAGACGAGAAAAATGAAGCCCGACATCCATCCAGTTTACGCCACCGCAACCGTTAAGTGCGCTTGCGGCAATTCATATCAGACCCGTTCCACGCAGGCCGAGATTCATACCGACATCTGCGCCGAGTGCCATCCGTTCTTCACCGGCAAGCAGAAGCTCGTTGACACGGCAGGCCGCGTCGAGCGCTTCCGTCAGAAGTACAACAAGCCGGGCGCTCCGGCCCCAACCGAAAGCTGAGCCTCCGCGACAGACTCGCGGACGCGCTCGCGCGCGCCGCTGAAGTAGAGCGGGAGCTGTCCGATCCAACGAACGTAAGGGACCAGCAGCGGATGGCCGCCCTCGGGCGGGAGCACAGGCATCTCGGCGCGCTCGTCGAGATGTCCCGGCAGCTCGGGAAGTACGAGGGGGATCTCGCCCAGGCGCGTGAGCTTGCCGACGATCCTGAGATGGGAGAGGAAGCGCGCGCCGAGGTCACCTCCCTAGAGACGGCGATCGCCGCGCTGGAGACAAAAATCAGGCCGGCGCTCATTCCGCACGACCCGCTCGACGATCGTCCGGCCATCGTCGAGATCCGCGGCGGCACCGGCGGCGACGAAGCCGCAATTTTCGCCGCCGATCTCTACAGGATGTACACGCGCTACGCCGAGTCACACGGCTGGCGTCTCGAGGTCATCTCCGAATCTGCCGGCACGCTTGGCGGAGTGAAGGAGGCGATCTTCAAGGTGAAAGGCGAGGGAGTGTTCGGCGCGATGCGATGGGAGTCCGGGGTGCACCGGGTGCAGCGCGTTCCCGTGACCGAGAATCAAGGGAGGATCCACACCTCCGCCGCGACCGTCGCCGTGCTGCCCGAGGCGGAGGAGATCGACATGAAGATCGAGGACAAGGATCTCCGCATTGACGTCTTCCGCTCATCCGGTCCCGGCGGACAGAGCGTAAACACGACCGACTCGGCGGTGCGCATCACGCACATCCCGAGCGGAATCGTCGTCAGCCAGCAGGATCAGAAGTCGCAGCTGCAGAACAAGCTGAAGGGAATGGAAGTTCTGCGCGCGAGACTTCTCGACGCGAAAATCGCGGCGCAGGAAGCGGAGAGATCCCGGATGCGGCGTAACCAGGTCGGCACCGGCGACCGGTCCGCGAAGGTCCGCACCTACAATTTTCCGCAGAACCGCGTCACCGATCACCGCATAAACTTCACGATGCACGAGCTGACGAAAGTCCTGAACGGAGAAATTCAGCCGCTGATCGACGCGCTGCGCGATGCCGATGTCGAAGAGCGGCTGAAGGGCGACGAGGGCTGACGCGGCGGTCTTGCGCGCGAGCGGAGCGGCGATGGGCGACACCACGGTAGGACAGCTGATCGAGGATTGCGCGGCGAAGCTCGGGGATATTCCCGGCGCGCGGGACGAGTCGCGGGAAATTGTGGCCGCGATACTCGACGTCACCAAATCGTGGCCGTCGATGAACTCGGCCAAGCGCGTCTGCCAGCGGCACGCCAAACAGGCGCTCGACGCATCAGTAAAGCGGGCGACGGGGGCGCCGATCCAGTACGCGATCGGGCGGGCTCCATTCAGACATCTGTCGCTGGTGGTGGACGGCCGCGTTCTCATCCCACGGCCGGAGACGGAGATGCTCGTCGATATCGTGCTTTCGCGGGTGAAAGGCGGCACGATCGCCGATGTCGGGACTGGATCCGGGGCCATCGCTCTCGCCCTGGCAACGGAAGGCGCGTATGATCGTGTGATTGCCACAGATATATCCGGACCGGCTCTCGACGTCGCCAGAGACAACGGCGCTCGATACGAGGCTCAAGGACGCGGCGTGGTAGAGTTCCGCAGCGGGTCCCTCCTCGCGCCGCTGGCGGGCGAAACGCTTGCGGCGCTGGTGAGCAATCCTCCGTACATCGCCGACGCCGAGATGGACGAGCTTCCAGCGGAGGTGCGGGGCTGGGAGCCGGAGGGTGCTCTCAGAAGCGGGACGGACGGCCTGGAAGCCACGCGAGCGATCATCGCTGGAGCGCCGGACGTGCTGGTCCCGGGCGGGCTCCTTGCGTTGGAAGTGGACAGTCGGCGCGCGGCGTGCACCTCTGATATTTTGAAGGCTGACGGACGCTACGAAAAAATCGAGATCACCGCCGACCTCACCGGCCGCGAACGGTTCGTGACTGCACTGCGGCGCTGACGCCGTCAAATCACAGGAGAGTTGATGCTGGAGGAGAAGAGCAAGGAGCTGGGCCGGATGCTGGGGCAGAGCTCCGAGTATCAGTCGTTGAAGCGCACGAGCGAGGCGCTCAACAAGGACGTTGACGCGATGGCTCTGCTGCAGCAGATGGAATCGCTTCGCGGCGACGCGCAGGCGCTCATTCAGAAGGGCGAGCAGCCGACGACGGAGATGGAGCAGCAGCTCGACGCCTTGCTGGCGAAGGTCCAGTCGCAGGACGTGTATCAGCGAGCGGTAGTGGCGCAGGAAAATTTCGACAAGATCATGATGAAGGTGAATCAGTGGATCATGGACGGAATGAAGAAGGGCGCCGCTAGCCCGATCATCACGCTCGGTTGAATTGATGGCAGCCGGCAAGCTGATCGTGTTCGAGGGAGCGGAGGGCGCCGGCAAGACGACGCAGATCCGCCTCCTCGTCGAGCGCCTTGCCGCGGCAGGATTCGCCTGCGTTAAGTATCGCGAGCCCGGCGGAACTCCGGTCGGCGATTCGATTCGCGGCATTCTCCTCGATCCTGAGAGGGAGATTGGAGCCGAGACGGAGTCTTTGCTTTTTATGGCGTCGCGCGCCGAGCTTATCGCGACCGAAGTGCGTCCCGCGCTGGAGCGCGGCGCGGTCGTGATTCTCGATCGTTTTTTTCTGTCCACGTATGCCTACCAGATTTCCGGGCGAGGGCTGGCGGAGAGAGACGTTCGCGCGGCGAATCACCTCGCAACCGGTGGTCTCGTGCCGGACATCACGCTTCTGCTCGACGTTTCCGCCGAAGAAGGGCTGGCGAGAGCGGAGCGGCGCGGGGGCAGGGATAGAATGGAGCGCACCGGCGACGGTTTCCACGACAGAGTGAACGCGGCGTTCGGACTGTTCGCGGGGAAGGAGTGGCAGGATTCTCATGCGGAATGCGGGCGCATCGTGCGGATCACCGGCACGGGACGCGAATCGGACATCGCGGCGTTGATCGACGACGCGCTCGCGGGAGTTCTGAAGGGAGTGCCGCGCCCGATGGTGAAGGCGGGATCGTGATGAAGCCGACACGGCGCGTTCGCGCCTCGGTAATCGCCGGGCTGTTCCTCCTTGCCGTCTTGAGCGGAGCGTGGCTCGTTGATCGCGGCACCCGTGTCGGGGCGTTCACCGCGTACGAAGCGGCGCATCTATACGACCAGGTCTATCAGCACGTTGCGGCGGATTTCGTTGATACCATTTCCGATTCCGCTCTGTACAGAAAGTCGGTGGACGGGATGCTCTACGAGCTCCACGATCCGTACAGCGTATTTCTTTCTCCCGACCGGTTTGCGCGGCTCGGCGAGATCGTCTCCGGCGACTATGCAGGTGTCGGGATCGAAGTCGACATTCGCGGAGGGGCGATCGTCATCGTCGCTCCGATGCCGGGCGGGCCCGCGGAGCACGCCGGCGCGCTCGCCGGTGACAGGATCGTAAAGATCGATGGAAAGTCCACCGACGGATGGACGGGCGAGGAAGCGAGCAAGGGACTTCGCGGCCGGCCGGGCTCCACGGTCGTTCTTGAGATTGACCGGCCGGGCGTGTCCGCGCCGCTCACCCTCACCGTCACGCGCCAGACTGTTCATCAGAGCGCGGTGCGTCGCACGGCAATGCTCTCCCCTGACGTCGGCTACATGGACGTAAAAGCGTTCAGCGATTCCACCGGGCCCGAAGTTGCTCACGCGGTTGAATCGCTGCTCTCGCGCGGAATGAAATCTCTCATCGTCGATCTCCGGTCGAATCCCGGTGGGCTCCTCAGCGAAGGCGTGAGAATGTCGGATCTGTTCCTCGATCCCGGTCAGCGCATCGTGGAAATGAAGGGCCGCATACCCGGCGCGAACGTCGCGTTCGTCGATTCCGCGAAGCAGCGGTGGCCGGCGATGCCGATTGCCGTGCTGGTGGATGGACGGAGCGCGAGCGCGGCGGAGATCGTCGCCGGGGCGCTGCAGGATCACGATCGCGCCGTGCTCGTCGGCCGTCCGACATATGGAAAGGGCAGCGCGCAGAGCGTCTTTCCCTTCGGCGCGGCCGGCGGGCTGAAGCTCACGACAGCGAAGTGGTACACGCCGGCGGGGAGATCGATCAGCAAGCTGGTATCCGATCCCGACGAATCCGACGCTGATGAACCGGCCGCGCCCTCGCGGACGCGATTCCGCACCGATGCCGGCCGCGCCGTTTACGGAGCGGGCGGAATCACTCCCGATGTTCTCGCCGGCGATACTCTCGTGCCACCGGCGGAGGTGGCGTTGGTACGGGAGCTGGGCGCCAAGGCAGCAGCGTTTCGCGACGAGATCAACGCAATGGCGCTCGACGCCAAGGCAAAGCACAGCGTGACCTCGCCGGATTTCGTCGTGACGCCGGAGATGCGCGAAGAGCTTTGGCGCCGTCTCATCTCGAGGGGTGCGAAGTTGTCGCGGTTCACCTACGATCAGGCGCAGCCGGCGATCACGCGCATCCTCGGCACCGAAATCGTAAGGTATTCTTTTGGTATTGACGCGGAGGTGCGCCGGCGCGCCGCTTCCGATCCCGCGCTGGCGAAGGCCATTCAGCTGGTCGAGGGTGTGAAGACGAAACCCGATTTGCTGCGACGGGCGGCGATGGACAAGTCATCCGCGGACAGCGTCGGGAAATGAGCGAACGCGTTTTTCAGATCGGAGCGGGGCAGGTGGGGCGCGGATTGAACCGCGCCTTTTCTTCGTCCGGCATCCGTGTCGTCGCTCTGCACGGGCGGCGTCCATCGCCGGGCGCAACTTCATACGGCGCGATTCCGGATTCGATCGGGGACGCGAACGTCATTCTCGTCTCGGTGCGCGAGCATCAGATCGATGGTGTGATGGAAGGGTTAGTGAGTGCAGCCGAGGCCGGGCGGCTCGAGCGGGGCGCGGTGGTTCTGCACACGT
>JALYYD010000214.1 GCA_030946775.1 Gemmatimonadota bacterium | reverse complement strand
GCCGAGCATTACGTGCGGCTCGGCGCCAAGCGCGAGAACATTCTTCTCAGCGACCGGCAGGGAGTGATCTACGCCGGACGCGCCGGAGAAATGGATCCGTACAAGGCGAAATTCGCGAACAAGACCGACGCCCGCACTCTCAAGGACGCGCTCCAGGGCGCCGACGTCTTCGTCGGTCTATCCGTGAAAGGCGCCGTCACCGGCGACATGATCGAGGGAATGGCGGAGAAGCCGATCATCTTTGCGCTCGCGAATCCCGAGCCGGAGATAATGCCCGAGGAAGTGCGCGCCATTCGTTCCGATGCGATCATCGCCACCGGCCGCAGCGATTATCCGAACCAGGTCAACAACGTGCTCGGATTCCCGTTCATCTTCCGCGGCGCTCTCGACTCGCGCGCAACGCAGGTGAACGAGGAGATGAAGATGGCCGCGACGCGGGCGCTGGCGAATCTCGCCAAGGAAGATGTTCCCGACAGCGTATCACGTCTCTATGGCCTGAAATCGGTGACCTTCGGGCGCGACTATCTCATTCCATTCGCGTTCGACCCGCGCGTGCTTCTCTGGGTCGCGCCTGCTGTAGCGTGGGCGGCGGTCGCGAGCGGCGTCACCGACGAGTTCATCGATCTCGAGCAGTATCGCGAGGAGCTGGAAACACGGCTTGGCCGCGCCAAGGGGATAATGCGCGGCATCATCAACCGCGCGATGCGCGATCCGAAGCGCATCGTCTTCCCCGAGGGGGAGGAGCCGAAAATCATCCGCGCCGCGCGAGTCATCTTCGACGAAGGCATCGGCTTCCCGATCCTGCTCGGCAACCGCGACGAGATCGAGCGCATTGCAGCGGAGAACCGCATCAGCCTGGCGGAGCTCGTGATTGACGACCCGGCCAGCTCTACACATCGCGAGCTGTACGAGCATTACCTGCTCAAGAAGCGCGAGCGGAAGGGATTGAGCCGCGGCGAAGCAAGACAGCTTCTCTCCAATGGCAATTATTTCGGATCCGTGATGGTCGCTGTCGGTGACGCCGACGCGCTCCTCTCCGGAGTGAGCATGCAGTATCCGGAAACGCTGCGCCCCGCCCTCCAGGTTATCGGCGCGCATCCGAAAGCCGAGCTGGTGAGCGGCATGTATATGATGGTCTTTGAAAAACACGTTATTTTTTGTGCAGACACGACCGTCAACATCGATCCCAGCGCCGAGCAGCTGGCGCAGATCGCGAAGGCCGCGGCTCGTGTCGTCGAGCTGCTGGGAATGACCCCGAGAATCGCGATGCTTTCGTTTTCGAACTTCGGGTCGGTTCGCCACCCCGAAGCCGAGAAGGTCGCGCGCGCGGTGGAGATTCTTCGCAAGCGGGATCCGTCGCTGATGGTTGACGGCGAAATGCAGGCAGATACGGCGGTGGATGAGGGAATCCTGAAATCGGCGTATCCGTTCAGCGCACTGAAGAAGATGGCGAACGTGCTCATTTTTCCGAATCTGAGCGCGGGCAACATCGCTTACAAATTGCTCCACCACCTGGGCAACGCCACGGCGATCGGCCCGATACTCCTTGGAATGAACCGTCCGGTGCACGTGCTCGAGCTCGGCGCCGACGTTGAAGACATCGTGAACATGGCAGCGGTTGCGGTGATGGATGCGCAGGAGAGTGAGAAGGCCTCCGCCAAATCAGCCGGCCGCACTGAAAAGACTTGAGAGAGGATCGAAGCAATGGCAACTGAGATAAAGAAGGAAAAGGGCGCCGCCCGCGAGACTGTCGCGCGAGAAAGCAGCGTCGGACTCGGCAAGCAGGGGCTGAAGCCGTCGGGCGAAGTGCACTGGAATCTCCTTCCCCCCGAGCTGATCACGGCCGCGCTCCGCCGCGGCGAGGGCGAGCTCGCCGATATGGGGCCGTTCGTCGGCATCACTTCCCCGCACACCGGGCGCTCGCCGAACGACAAGTTCGTGGTCAAGGAGCCGGCGACGGAGAAGGACGTTGACTGGGGCAAGGTCAACCAGCCGATATCCGCCGAGCAGTACAACACGCTCAAGTCGGAGGTTCAGAATTATTTGAACCAGGCGAAGGAGCTGTTCGTCGAGGATCTCTACTGTGGCGCCGATCCGGCGTATCGCCTCTCGGTGAGATACGTATCGCCGAACGCGTGGCATATGGCGTTCGTGCGGAACATGTTCATCCGCCCGGAGATGTCGGAGCTAGCAGCGTTCGATCCGAACTTCACGGTGCTGCACGCGCCCGAGTTTCAGGCCGATCCTGCGAAGCACGGCACGCGCACGAGCACGTTCATCATTCTCAATCTCGCCGAGCACACGATTCTCATCGGCGGCACGCGCTACGCCGGCGAGCTGAAGAAGTCGATGTTCACGGTGATGAACTACCTGCTTCCCAAGAAAGGCGTACTCTCGATGCACTGCTCCGCCAACATCGGGAAGGAAGGAGATTCGGCGCTCTTCTTCGGCCTATCGGGAACAGGCAAGACGACACTGTCGGCCGACCCCAAGCGCGGGCTGATCGGCGACGACGAGCACGGTTGGTCGAAGGATGGAATCTTCAACTTCGAGGGTGGCTGCTACGCGAAAGCGATCAACCTCTCGGCGGAGAACGAGCCGGACATCTACCGCACGACGCAGATGTTCGGAACGATTCTCGAGAACGTAGTACTCGACGGCGCGAAGAAGGTGAAGTTCGAGGATCAGTCGATCACCGAGAACACGC
>JALYYD010000196.1 GCA_030946775.1 Gemmatimonadota bacterium | reverse complement strand
GAGCTGATCGGTCTCCGCATCGCTTGAAGCAGGTACTCAAGCGCGGATCGGGAGGCAGTGGAATCTTCGAGGTGGGTTAATCGTACGACCCATCCTCCGGTCGAATCCCGGAACGCACCGCCGTATGACGGTACGACACAGGCGATCTTGCCCAGTCCCGTGAAGAGGCGATTCGGGCACTGGTTGATAATCCTGCGAAAATCGGAAGGGAGGACGGTAGGCGCGTAATGCGCGGCGGGATGCGCGCACGCAAGCGCGATCGAGAAAGCTGCGACGCCAAAGCGTGAGATCCTCACGGGCCTTCGCCTCTCGAAACTTCCCGCGCGATCTTTCTGTCGAGCAGCAGCACACGCGTGCCGTGAATCACGAACGCGGCGACCGCCGTCGGTATCGCCCACAGCGCGAGCTGTGACGGCTCGACGTGGATTCCGGTCTGATCGAGGAATGACTTGATGAGCAGAATGGACCCGATGGCGATGAAGATGTCTTCGCCGAAGAAGACCCCGACGTTGTCCACCGCCGCCGCGTTGGCGCGAATCCTCTTCCTCGTCTTCAGCGGCAGTGCGCCGAGCCGAGTCTCCGCGGCGCCCTCGGCCATCGGCGCGATGAGCGGGCGAACCATCTGCGCGTGACCGCCAAGTGAGATTAGGCCGAGCGCGGCGGTGATCTGCCGGATGGCGAGGTAGATGAGGAGGATGCGCCCCGTCGTCGCGAACGCGAGCCGCGCGACGATCGTGCGCGCGCGCTCCTTGAGCCCCGATCTCTCGAGCAGCCCGATGACGGGGAGGACGAGCCAGACGATCGCGACGTAGCGCGAGGTGATGAACGCTTTGCCGAACGCGGCGACGACGGCGAGCGGGCCGAGTCCGGAGGCGAGTCCGGTGGCGAGACCGGCGACTGTGACGACGAGAAGCGGATTGACGCGCAGGACGAATCCGACGACGACGATGAGGACGCCGACGAGGGTGAGCAGGGAGCCGGGCGAGAGATGATTCATCGCGAACGAAAATAGTGATTGGGATGCCGCAAAGTGAGGCAG
The DNA here is from genome assembly GCA_030946775.1 of Gemmatimonadota bacterium. Classification (GTDB taxonomy): domain Bacteria; phylum Gemmatimonadota; class Gemmatimonadetes; order Gemmatimonadales; family Gemmatimonadaceae; genus UBA4720. Next base: position 1,402 of record JALYYD010000196.1, on the reverse strand, counting down.
GCTTCCAGGGCCACAACTCAACTTGTGACCCAGTATATACACGCGTATATTCAATGGAATTCAGTTGGGATCCTCGCAAATCGGACGAGACTCTCCGACTTCGGCAGTTGGATTTTCCATTCGCAATCGGGATTTTTGCGGGGCCCGTGGTTGCCTATCCGGATACTCGACGGGAGTACGGTGAGCTTCGTATGATCGCGGTCGGAGTGGTCGATGGTGTATTGCTAAGCGTGGTTTACACTGATCGCCTCACAGAAAGAGGCGGATTCGAACGCCGAATAATTTCGGCAAGACGAAGCAGTAGAAAGGAGCGAAAGGCTTATGAGGAGAGCATTTCGAAACACGGCTAGCCGTGGACGGGCGGATTTGGAGTATCTCCGGAACATGACCGAAGAGGAGATCCAGCGCACGTCGCCACCGGAGCTCGCCAACATTCCGGACGATTTCTGGGACACGGGCGGCGTCGTAATGCCGCCTGTGATCATCAAGGAGCCCATCTCCATCCGCGTTGACGAAGACGTCCTCGAATGGTTCCGAAAGAGCGGACCGCGCTACCAGTCGCGCATCAACGCCGTCCTGCGCAGCTACGTCACCTCGATGAAGCGAAAGGCCCCGAAGCGGGCCAAGCGCAAACGCTCGGCGTAGTGGGGCAAAAAAATCGGCCGAGCTTGTCCCCCGCCAGTGGTACCTGGCACTTATGGTAGACTCGCTCGGCCGCGTCCTTCGCAGTGGCTGCGCAGGACTCTACTGTGATGTACACGTAAGATTGGGCCGAGCCAGCCGATGTGAAATGCGCCTTTCTTACAAATTAAGAAGCGGCGCGTTTGCTCTGACGCACGTACTAGCGTGCGATTGTGGAAAACGGGCTTGCAGGTGCCAGTTATGGGCTGATGTTCGATCTCGCTTTGCCTATGGCCTAATTAGACTTACCCCCATATATTCGCCCAGAAGTTTATCCACACCCCGACTTGCCCCGTCGCCCGGAGCACCATAGCTGATGCCCATTTTCGAGTTCGAGGAAACCGCATCGCAGAACGCCCGCATGAAGGTCGTGGGCGTCGGCGGCGGCGGCGGTAACGCCGTCAACCGCATGATCGAGGAGCAGCTCGAAGGCGTTGAGTTCATCTCCGTCAACACCGACGCCCAAGCCCTCCTCAACTCCAAGTCCGACGTCAAAATCCAGATCGGGAAAAAGCTCACCCGCGGACTCGGCGCCGGTGCCCGCCCCGAAATCGGAAAGCAGGCGATAGACGAATCCCGCGATGAAGTCGCCCGCGCCCTCACCGGCGCCGACCTCGTCTTCATCACCTGCGAGATGGGCGGCGGTACCGGAACCGGCGCCGCTCCCGAGCTCTGCGCCATCGCCCGACAGGCCGGCGCGCTCACCGTCGGCATCGTCACC
>JALYYD010000190.1 GCA_030946775.1 Gemmatimonadota bacterium | reverse complement strand
AATGTCAATCACCCCGCCGCCCGCATTCCCGTAGAGCGACGACGCGCTGCCGCGCAGCACTTCCACCCGTCCGACATTCTCGAGATCGAGATAGTCGATCGGAGTCTGCCCATCCGGGAGAGTGAGTGGAATCCCGTCGCGCATCACGCGGATGCCGCGCACACCGAACGACGATCGCGCGCCGAATCCTCTAATCGAGATTCGCGCGTCCTGCGCCGGATTGTTGCGATTGAAGACGGAGACTCCCGGGATCAGAAAAAGCGTTTCGTCGAGAGAAGAGTGCCGCTGTCCGGGGCGCGCGCTGTCAGGCGTGACGCTGCTGATCGAATAGGGGAGCTCGAGCAGCGGACGACCGCCGTCTCTTCCGACTTCGACAACGACCGGGGCGAGCTTTGTCCGCGATGAGTCCTGAGCTCGAGCCGGCACCGAAACGAGGATGAACAGAGCGGCCGAAACCGCCCCGCTCATCTTCACGGCAGTTCCATTCCGAACGGGTCTCCCGGCGGAGGAACGAGAGCCGGCGACGGCGTCGGCAGCTCCTGCCGTTCGAGCCATCTCGTAAAGTCGGACGCGATCGCCATCCACTGCGCCCGGCTGTCATCGCTTCCCGCTGCGGCAAGCAGCTTCGCGCGCGAGCGCAGCGCCGACATTTTCATCTCGACGATCGCTCTTACTTCAGGCGCAGCGTTCTTGTCGGCGGCGAGAAGAATCAGCCGGTCGGCGACGGCGCGCTGCTTCACACGGCGCATCGCGTCGAGCTTGAGACTCCCGGCCGTACCCGACCGCCAGTCCACGGTAAGCGCGTCGATGACTTCGCCGAGGCTGAGCTGGTTTACAGAGTGCGGATAGAACTGGACGAGACGCGCCGTCCGCTCTCGCTGGAGAATGAGATCAACGATGAGCTGCGCGAGCGTTCGTGCCGTCCCGAGCTCGTCGAAGGCGGGACGCGTGCGCGACTGGAAAAGCTCGACGTACGGGCCGTACGAGTACGGCCGAGGTCCGAGCAATGTGAGAACGGTGTCGGGGATTGCCAGCTCTTTCGGCGAGAGAGCATCGATCAGCGCGGATAACGCCCGGCGCTGGGCCGCGCCGTCAATCACGTGCGTCGCCTGCTGCTGATCGCCGCGAACAGCGTTGCTGTACTCCATCCCGCCAATCGTCTTCGAGACCGCGTTGATGGCGAAACGGTGCATCATATACACGGGGACGAACCGCTCCTGCAGCAAGGCGACCGGCTCGCCGACGCGGATATTGCGTTCGTTGAACCGCGCCATCGCCACTCGGCGTACGTCCGACTGATGCTGGAGGAATTCGAGCGGAGTCGCGGCGTCGTCCCAGAGATTGGTGCGAGGATCGGATCCATACTCGGGGCGCGCGTCGGCGTCGGACAGAAAGAGGAACCCCTTCTTCAATCCGTCGGCGACTATCGCGCTCAACGAATCTGACTCATTTCCAGGCGGGAAGATCCCGTAGCCCCAATGAATGGCGAAGACATCGTATGCGCCCGGGCCGCTCGCATACGCGCTCGAGATGTCGATGTTGCCGCTCCCGTCGAGGCGCACGCGTGGCGGCGGATAATCCATCACCGATCCACGCCCGTACGTCGAGGCGATGTAGTTGTGCGCGAGCCCGAGAGTATGTCCGACTTCGTGCGCGCTCACCTGCCGCACGCGCGCGAGCACGAAAGCGGTGTCGGCGGCGGCCGCCTCCGCGCCCATCAGCCCCGCGTAGAGATTGTAGTCGGTGCGGGCGCGGTGCGAATCGAGGCGCGCCATACCCTTGATCATCTCACCGGTGCGTGGATCGATCAGCGCTCCGCCGATGGACCAGCCGCGCTCGTTCCGATTCTCCCACTGGACGACATTGTATCGCGCGTCCATCGGATCCACTCCTTCCGGAAGATCCTCGACGCGAAACGCGCCCTGAAGTCCGGCGCGATTGAAAGCGTCGATCCACCAGCTCACGCCCTGCTTCGTGGCGGTGCGGACCGGTTCCGGAATCCCTCTATCTATGTAGTAAACGATCGGATTTTTTATCGTACTGTTCGGATCGCTCGGGTTCACTCGCTCGAGCCGGTGTCGCGCCGCCCAGCGGACCTCGAGCGGAAGCTGGATCGGCTGTGCGTAATCCTTGAACGTCACGTCGAAGTAGCCGACGCGCGGATCCAGCTTGCGCGGCTTGAACCCGTCGTCAGGGAGCTGGAGCAGCGAGATGTGCTGGCGAAGCGTGAACGACCGGCCGTCGGGCACGATGCTGCTCACTGTATTGCCGGGCTTTCCAGTTGTCGCGAACGTGAGCGCGACGTCGATCTCCGTATTTTCCGGAAACGCTTTCGTGTACTGCCTGTAGATGCTCGAGCGGTCCCGCGCGACGGAGTAGCTGCCTTCGTTCTGAGCGCTCAGCGTGCCGCTGACGTCGTTCCAGTCGCGCATGAAAAAGTCGGTCGCGTCCACGATCGTCTTTCCATTCTCCTGCGAGATGATCGGCAGCGAGCCCGGCGTGCTCGGCGGAAACGCTTCGGCCACGGTGCGCTGGTGTGCGCTGTTGTCAGTGGCGGAGGTGCGGTAGTTCCAGTTCTCGAAAACGACGAGGACTCGGTCGCCGTTGCGATCGAAGCGGGCGATGTAAGTG
>JALYYD010000189.1 GCA_030946775.1 Gemmatimonadota bacterium | reverse complement strand
GCTTGAAGTTGAGCGCGATCTGGCGAACGATGTTGTTGAGGTACCCCGGAAATGGAAATTCGATTCCCTCCGTGCGCACGTTCGCGACATCGGTTCCAGCCCCTCCCGTCGGTCCGCCTCCCGCTTTCGGCGCATTGCTGCGCTCCTGCATTTTCGGAATCGCGACATCCGGTGTCGCGCGGCGCACCGGATTGTTCGCGACTTTTTTCGGGTCGGGCATTGGCTTCGCCGTTGCGTCCGATGGCCGCGGGGCGGTGACCGGCTTAGCCGCGGCCGGCGGCGTCTCCTTCACTTCGCCGATCGCGCGCGCGCCCGGAGGCGCCGCGATCAGCTCGACGTGGTACATCGGAGGGAGAATCGCAGCCGGCGGCGAGCGAAACGCGAGAAATGCGGCCGCCGCGAGCGCCAGATGGATCGCGCCGGATACGAGATATGCCCCCGGCCCCGGCCCGCTGCGTCCGCGCTCTTCGCTCACCGCTTGAGCGGCGGCTCGGCAACCAGCCCGATGTCGCCGACGCCCGCGCCCTTCATCACCGCGAGCACTCGAACGACGGATCCGTAATCCACGCCGTCGTCCGCGCGAAGGTAAACGCCGCTCTTTCCCTTTCGTTCGGCCAGCGCCTTGAAGCTGGCCTGGAACTCACTGAACGACATCTGCGCGTCGTCAATGAAAATCGCACCATTGCGGTCCACCGTTACAGTGAGCCCGCTGTGCGACTCCAGCGGACGAGCCTCCGCCTGCGGAAGCTTGATGTCCACGCCTCCCTGCATCATTGGAGCGGTGATCATGAAGATGATCATCAACAGCATCATCACGTCGATGAGACTGACGACGTTGATCTCGCCGTTGAGCGGAAGCCGGTTCCCTCCCCTCCTGCGCCCCACTAGATGCGGTCCTCACGCACCATCAGTGCAATGAGCTCCGAGCCGAAGCTCTCAAGCTCGCCCTCGATCTTGTTCAGCCTGTTGGCGAACAGGTTGTACGCGAACACCGCCGGGATCGCGACCGTCAGCGCGGCCGCGGTCGCGATCAGCGCCTCAGCGACTCCGGGCGCGACAGCGCCGAGGTTCCCCGACCCCTTCGACGCAATTCCAACGAACGCTTCGATCACGCCGAGCACGGTTCCCAGCAGCCCGATGAGCGGGCTCACCGATCCGATCGTCGCCAGCCACGGAACCGAGCGGCTGAGGCGGTCGCGCTCCGTCGTCGTCTCGGAGTCGAGAACGAGCCGCAGCGACTCGACCTGGGACGCGCTGAAACGCGCGCTCCTATCCGGCGAGCCGGAGATCGCCGGCGTTGTCTCCTGAATGAAACGCATCGCGCGATCCATCAGAACCGCGTGCGGTCCGCCTGCGCGCCCGACTGCGGACCCCGCCTGCTCCATCGTCTTGACGCGGACGAACTCATCCGAAAATCTCTCGCCGGCGGCGGTCACGCGCCGGAACTGGAGGGACTTCGCCACGATGATGGCCCAGCTCACCAGCGAGAGGACGATGAGAATGCCGAGCACGATCTTCGTCGAGAGCGAAGAGCCGGTGAGAAGCTCGACGGGAGTGGTGGGGATCGCCTGGATCAATGGAAGCATTTAGTTGGTTTCTTTGTCGGGGTCCGAAGTATTAGACACACTGGCACTGTTTTCGAGCGCGAATAGATACCGCGCGGCGTCCACGACACCGAGACCGCGCCCGTTGGCGGCGGCTGCACGAAGGCGGACGCTCGGCTCGTGCAGAAACTTATTCATCAGCGCTCGCGAGAGCTGCTCCACTCCCTGCGCCTGCTCCGGCGTGAGGGGCCCGAGCTTCTTCATCGCCGCGGCGAGCTCCGTTTCACGCACGCGGTCCATCTCTTCACGGAACTTGCGCACGACCGGAACGGCGGCGAGGCCGGCCAGCCAGTCCCAATACTTCTGCGACTCATCGGCGATGATGGACTCCGCCGCGGGGAGATCTTCCTCCCGCTTCTCCAGATTTGCCGCCGCTGCCGCGCGCAGATCGTCGAGATCGTAAAGGAACACGTTGTCCAGCTGCGCAACCCGCGGCTCGACGTCGCGCGGAAGCGCGATATCGAGAATGCACAGTGGCTTCCCCCCGCGGCCGGCCACGGCGGCGCTGATGTGCGCGACCGTCACGATCGGAACGGGAGCGGCGGTGGAGCAGATGAGCAGATCCACCTCTTCGAGCGCGGGCCAGCACTCGTCGTAGTGAAGCGGGACGCCGCCGTGCCGCGCCGCCAACTCCTGCGCGCGCTCGTATGTCCGGTTCGCGACGATGGCGACTCTCACTCCCTCGCCGATCAGGCACTCGAGCGCCAGCTCGGCGACGTCGCCCGCGCCCAGGATCATCGCACGGTGTCCGCTCAGCGACCCGAAGATTTTCTTCGCGAGCTGAACCGCAGCCGAGCTGACCGATGCCGCCCCGCGGCCGATTCCCGTCTCGTTGCGCGCGCGGGACGCAGCGAGGAGCGCGGTTTGAAAGAGCCGGTTTAGAACGGCGCCGGAATGCGCGCGCGACTGCTCCCACGCTCCCTTCACCTGGCCGTGGATCTGCGCCTCGCCGATGATCATCGAGTCGAGTCCGGCGGCGACGCGATACAGGTGCGCCACTGCCTCGCGGTCGCGCTTCACGTACCCGTGCCGGGCGACGTCGGCGCCGAGTCGGAGCGACATCATCTCCCATATTGCCGGCAGCGGAGCGCTCTCGCCCTCCACCGCGTACACCTCGGTGCGGTTGCAGGTGCTGAGAATGACGCCCTCACGGATTGCGCCGGATGCAATGAGATCGGCGAGCGCAGAAGCCGACTCCGCGGAGCGATAGACCAGCTTCTCCCTGATCTCGACCGGGGCGGTGCGATGGCTGATCCCGGCGACAATCACACCCACGCGGTCGTGTCCTCCGCAAACTTTCCGCTTTCGACGTTGGCGCAGAACTCGTCACCGATGAGCTTGTCCTGGAGCTTCGCCCATTCCTCCGGTTTCGTCGCCTGGGCGCGGAATCGCACCCGCCGCAGCGCGTCGATCGCCGACGCGTAACGTCCATCGAGGCGCTTGGCGATCGCGTCGCGGATTCTCGCCGCCGCCGCCGGCACCCCGCCGGCCACGACTCCGACGACGATGTCGCCGCAGCGATGCACCGCCATCGTGTGAAAGTGGCTTTCGTCGGGAGCGTCGGCGCGGTTGACCAGCGCGCCGCGCGCTGCGGCTTCGCCGGCAGCCTTCGCGTTCGTCTTCGTCGAGCTCGTAGCCACGATGACGAGCCGCTCGTCACCCAGCTGCGAAACGTCGTACTTCTCGCGGATCAGCGTGACATGATCGCCCGACGCGGCGAGCGACTCCAGCTCCGGACTCATCTCCGGCGCGATGACGCGGACGTGGGCGCCCGACGCCGCGAGAGCAGCCGCCTTTCGCGTGCCGACGATTCCTCCTCCGATAACGAGCGCCTTGATCCGGCTTCCTTCGATGGCGATCGGAATGGCGCTCATAGGAACTGACCCCGGTTGAGAGAGACGACGCGGAACACGATGTAGAGCGCGAGCACGCTCGCGAATGTCACCGCCGACATCACCGCCGCGCGCCTCGCCTGCCAGCCGCGAAGAAGCCGGCCGAGCGCCAGCGCGCTTATGCCGACCCACGCGCCCATCCCCCAGATGATCTGCGGCAGCACCATCGCGTGATAGGCGACGGAATACGCGCCCGCGAGGGCGAGGCCGAGCGTGAGGCCGAGAAACCCAGCGATGGACGCGACGTGATTGACGCGGTCGAGCGTATCGAGCGGCGGAAAGAACCGGAAGACTGCGCCGAACTTCGCCGATTTGAGCTGCCGGCTGGCGACGAGATACATCATCCCCGCCGACGCCGCCGTCGCGTATGCCGCGATGCCGATGAAGCTGAGCACTATGTGCATTGTCAGCCACACGGCCCGCGTGCCCTGCGGCTCGAGGAACGGCCGGAGACCGGTGATGTTGCCGGCGATGGTCGCCAGAGCAGCCAGCGGCGCCGCCACAAGCGCCAGGCTCACTTCCTGAGCGAGCAGCTCGACGATCGCGAGCGAAATGGCGAGAACAAAACCGGCGAATGAAAGCGCCGGACCCAGTCCCGTCAGCGACGCGGCGCCCGAACGCTGGCCCAGCATTACGAGCGCGGTCCCGTGAGCGCCAATTCCGACCAGGAGAGCGACGACGACCCACGCCACCGGCGCCCGTACGCGGCGCGCGAAGGGGAGCGCCGCGATGGCAGCTGCTCCGAGGTAAAATGTGGCGGCGATGAAGTGGGCGATGGCGATCATTTCGCTCACGTAATTTAACCTGGCGTCCGCCCGATTACGGCCCTTCCGCGAAGATTACTGCGGGAGAAATCCTCAGGGCATCTTCGCCGTCAGTCTGACCGGCATTCCTTCCTTGATGGCGGGCTGAAGCTGGCGGACGATGATCGCAGTCGTAGCGTATCCGTTCACCCGCACGACCTGGGCGACTGCCGCCGAAACCGGCGGCGCCGGAGTCGGGTCGTCGCGCCCCATCGTAACGTCAACGAGGGTGAACTCATCTCCCACCGCGATGCCGTCACGCGACGTCGGAGAGAGTACGACGTAGTGCTGCACGGACGGGAGAACGGGATCCTGGTGGACGAGAAGAACTTTGCCGGTCATCCCCGCGCCGATTGAGTGCGGCTGGCGCGTCACAGCGGGCGTGTCCTCGGCAACGATGAGCCGCTGCCCGATGCGAACCTCGCCGAACTGGCGAATGATTCTCACGATGGGCGGCTCTCCAGCGGTGATCCGCTCGACGCGCAGAATCGCCGTGGGGACGATGAGCTGTCCGACACTTTCGATTTCATCACCGAGAGTGTACGCGAGATACCTGTCGCCAAGCCGCGGCGTCATTCCCTTCGGAAGATTCACGTAGAGCTGGTCGTTGATCTGGAAGCGCGCATCGACGTCGGAGGTCGCGATCGCCGGACGATCGACGGCGGCGGTGATCTTCCCCGCCAGTCGCGGCCCCCCGCTGCGATCGACAAATGGCGCCGACTCCATCTCGCCTGCCCGTACTCCGGGCGCCCGATATTTGTCCGGGATTACTCCGGCACCGGTGCTTTTCGAAAGAGCCCGCAACGCCGGCACGGCAAAGACTGTCAGGCGGCTGGGTACGGTCGCAACGCGGGCGACGACATTCGGATTGCTGAGCTGTGACAGCGCCTCCGGCCTCACCGCGGCCGCGGGAATGCGGATCACTTCACCGGGATAGATCCAATGCGGATTTCTTACCACATCCGCGTTGCGTCGAAAAAGATCCGGCCAGCGGAACGGGTTTTTGAGATAGGTGCGTGCGAGGTCCCAAAGCGTATCGCCGTTTTTCACAGTGTAGCTGACTTCGCTGGCAGAGTCCTGCACCACCGGCGCCTGTGCCGATGCGCATCGCGCGAGGGCGACGAACGAGATCAGAGCGGCGGCTCCCCATAGAATTCGGCGCCGGTCTCGGACGACTGAAGTGACTGGTTTGATTGGCATCTGGGCGCTCGTGAGTTGTCCTTCTCTAGCCAATGGATGACGTTTGGGTGAGGGAGAAGTCACGGCATCACGGCGTCAACGAACGCCGCGACCTTCCCGGCGTCGAGCTTACCCTCGGTTCTTAGCCCGCTGCACACATCCACGCCGTAGGGCCGAACGGCCTCGATCGCGTCGCGCACGTTGTCCGGATTCAGCCCGCCGGCCAGAAAGACCGGAATTCGCACCTTTTCACGGATCTCGGCGCTGAGCCTCCAGTCGTGCACGCGGCCCGTTCCGCCCAGCTCCTTCACCGCGAGCGACTGGTTGCCGGAATCGAGGAGAAGCGCATCCGCCGTCTCCTGAACGGAGATCGCTTCATCCACGCTCTGCGGGCCGGTGACGTGAATGACCTGCACGATCTTGACGCCAGGGAGCTGGCGGCAGAGCAGTGTGCGAACCGAATCGTTCACCCGGTCAACGAGCTGAATCGTGTTCGCGCCGCAGCGACGCTGCTGGGCGACGATTCTCGTCGCGTCAGTTTCGGAAGTGAGAAGAAATGTCGCCACAGGCGGAGGAACGATCGGGATCAGCTCCCCGATCAGCTCCTCGCTGATGATCCCCGCGCCACTGGGCATCGCCGAGACGAAACCGAGCGCGTCGGCGCCGGCGCGGACGGCGATGCGCACGTCGTCCACGCTCGACATGCAGCAGATCTTGATCCGCGCGCGCCGGAGATCGACAGTGTTCATTGCTCTGAAAAGCAAGAAGGCAGGTGAGCGCGAGCCCACCTGCCTTTCACGCTTGAATCCGTGAAAGCGCTAGAACGGCAGATCGTCGTCCGCATCCTCGAGCGCACCCGGGAAATCCTCGAACTCCGGGCCTTTTCCAGCGGCTGCTCCCGATTTCGCGGAAGCGCCGGCGGAGGCGCGGCTGCGCCCCGAGCTCTCTCCGTCGGAATCCCCGCGACCGCCACCACCGCCGCCCCCACCACCAAGCATTACCAGATCGCGAACCTTGATCTCGGTCGTGTAGCGGGTCTGGTTCTCCTTGTCCTGCCACTGGCGGTATTCGATCGCGCCCTCGACATAGAGCTTATCGCCCTTCTTGCAGTATTTCTCGACCACGTCGGCGAGACCGGAACCCTTTGATCCCGAGTTCCAGGCGACGCACCGATGCCACTCCGTCTTCTCCTGCTTTTCGCCGCTCTGGCTGTTCCACGATCTGCTCGTGGCGAGAGAGAAGGTCGCGACCTTGCTCCCGCCCGTCACAGTGCGGATCTCGGGATCGTTCCCGAGATTTCCGATCAGCATCACCTTGTTCAAACTTCTGCTCACAATTCCCTCACCGAGTTAATCCCAATCACCAAAGTATAGACGGCGCGCCACCCAGCCGCAAACAAACAACCGCTCATAAAATCGAATTGTCCGCTTCTAGCTGGCGGCCAGGTCCAAACACATTACGACGGCATTTTCAACAGGGTGGCGGTAGTAGCTCCGGCGAACGCTCACTTGGGCGAATCCGCGCGACCGGTAACGCGCGATGGCCGCTTCGTTGGACTCACGGACCTCGAGATATATCTTCCGAACCAACTGATCCTTGAGCGAAGCGATCGCCGAATCCAGCAGCGCGCCGCCAGTTCCTTGCCCTCGCGCAGCGCCGTCCACGGCGACGTTCAAAATCTCTCCATCCTCCAACGCGGCAGTCGCGGCGGCATAGCCGATGACTTGACTCATTTCGCCCAGGCCGACGAGAAAAATCGCCAAGGGGCTGTCGATCATTCCGAAAAACGCCTGCTCCGACCACGGGTCCGTGAACGATTCGCGCTCGATCCTGACGATTCCCTCGAGGTGCTCCTTTCCCGCCCGGACGATTCGCGGCGTCACGCCGTGAGCGGCCGCCCGTGCGCCGCTTCCCATTTCACCTGCGCCTCGGCGAGACGTCCGTAATCCGGCTCCCACGAATAGAGGTCGATCGCTTCGCCGGCAATGATCGCCGAATACAGCGGGAGAATTCCCCGCGCGTGTGGTGAGACATCCAGCTGCTGGCCGGGCCCGACGACGCGGGCTCCGATATCCGCAGCGAGCGACGCGATAGCGTCGTCACCGAGAATCGTGTGACGAGGCGCCGAAGGCGTGGGCACTCCGCTCATCACCGTGACGGGAAGCGCAAACACTTCCCCGCGCATCGCCGGCAGGACGGAGAGGTAATTTCCATCGCTCATTTGATTCTGCGCGCCGACGGTGAGGAGCAGAGATGAAACCGCGTACATCTTCGCCCCCGCTGCGACCGCGATTCCCTTCCCGACGGACGCGGCAACGCGGAGACTGGTGAAGCTTCCCGGTCCCGCGCCGCAAATCACTTCCGTGATCTGATCCGCTCTCAATCCGTTCGCGCCCAGCATCTGCGCGATCATCGGAACGAGCGCTTCTCCACGGCCGCCGCCTTCATTCTCCCAACCGGCCACCGACTCGCCGACGAGCTTGCCGTCCCGGAGAAGAGCGATGCTCGCCGAATGCGTGGATCCGTCGAGCGCAAGTGTGAGCGCGCTCATCCGGCGAGCAGGATTCGATGTGAATCGTCTCCGGGCGCGTACTCGAGGTCGATCGGGACGTGATCGCCCGGAAGCCGGTCACCCGCTCTGTCCGGCCACTCGACGATGACGAGCGCATTCGAGGCGAT
>JALYYD010000183.1 GCA_030946775.1 Gemmatimonadota bacterium | reverse complement strand
TTCATCCGCCACAACTTCCGTCATTTCAATGCGGCCTCGCTCGTCGACGCTGCCGACGGCTACGTCCGGCACCTCGATGGCGGCGGCAGCATGATGATCACTCTCGCCGGCGCGATGAGCACGGCGGAGCTCGGGCTCTCCCTCGCCGAAATGATTCGCAAGGGGAAGGTGCAGGCGATCACGTGCACCGGCGCCAACCTCGAAGAGGATGTGTTCAACCTCGTCGCTCACGATCACTACGAGCGCGTCCCGCATTATCGCGATCTCACCCCCGCCGACGAGCGGGCGCTTCTCGAGCGGCACATGAACCGCGTCACCGACACCTGCATCCCCGAGATGGAGGCGATGCGACGGCTCGAGACTGCCGTTCTCGAGGAGTGGCAGGAGGCCGACGCGAGAGGCGAACGCTACTTCCCGCACGAGTTCATGTACCGCGTGCTCAAGAGCGGGAAGCTCGAGAAATTTTACCAGATCGATCCGGCGAACTCGTGGATGATGGCCGCCGCGGAACGGAATCTTCCGATGATCGTTCCCGGCTGGGAAGATTCCACTCTCGGAAATATGTACGCGGGACACTGCATTTCCGGCGACGTGAAGAACGTGCACACCGTGCGTACCGGAATCGAATACATGATGGTCCTCGCCGACTGGTACTCGACGACCGCGCCCGAATCATCGATCGGATTTTTCCAGATCGGCGGGGGAATCGCCGGCGATTTCCCGATCTGCGTCGTGCCGATGCTGCATCAGGATCTTCAGCGGCCGGAAGTTCCGCTGTGGGGATACTTCTGCCAGATATCCGACTCGACTACCAGCTACGGGTCGTACTCCGGCGCCGTTCCCAACGAGAAGATCACCTGGGGGAAGCTCGGTATCGACACACCGAAGTACATCATCGAGAGTGATGCGTCCATCGTGGCGCCCCTCGTCTTCGCTCTCGTGCTCGGCTGGTAAGAGGACGGACGCGGACCTTCGCGATAATCAGGTCGCGAAGACTTGCTCGTCCTTGAACTTGAAAAAGCCGCTCTTTACGTCGAGTGCCACGGTGCGAAAGCGGTCCGCGGCCGCCTCCGGAATCGCGACCTTCGAAAAGAGAATGATCGCGAAAAGATCGCCTCCGCCGAGCGATCCGCCGAAGCCCAGCACCGAGCGAATTCCGTAACGCAGCACAAAATCCTCCTGCGCCGGAATGAAGCGGCTGCCCCGGGCTTCGGCGACGTGGAAGACTCCGTACGTTTTTCCCATCAGATCGCGCACGACTTCCTTGCCGGGATCTACCACCGCCGAAAGATCCAGCCCGAACTCCCGAATCAGCTGCGCGATCATCGGAGCCTGCTCGACAATTTCGGAGCTGGGGAGAGCAATCGCCTTATGGCCCTTGGAGCGATGTCGGGAATTCCACTCCGGCTCCTCGCCGACTGTTCCCATCAGCGTCAGGCATTTCATCGAGGCGCGCGGCGCTTCGCCTCCCAGGCTCGCTTTCACGAAATTCTTAAGCTCCTGCTCCAGCTCACCGTACGGATGCGTCTTGTAACAACGCACCAGCGCGCAAGCGCGCAATCCATTCGGGCCCGCTAGCTCGGCGCTCAGGTACTCGCACACACGGCGGGCCGCATCCTCCAGCGTGCCCTCAGCAGCGATTCGCTTGCGTATGTCGATCCCGACACGAAGCATCTCGGCGAGGCCGAAGCGAGTTACGTCAAATGTCATCCGACTCTGATAATAGCCCTATGCAGGCTTCAGTCATACTACGTACCGCCGTACTTGAAGTGCGGATTCTCGATCAAGCCGAGCACGTTGCCGAATGGGTCAGTCACCGACCCTACTTTTATCCCCTCCCCGACCTCGCGCGGCTCACTTCGCACCGCCCCTCCATTCCTGGCGAACGCGAGCAGCGCCGAGTCAATGTTCGAAACCCCCCAGTAAGCGACCGAACCGCCAGGGCCGGCACTTCCTTCAGACATATCCGGGTCGAGGCCCAATTCAAATCCGCCGATGCTGAACCCGACGTAGTACGGCTGGTCGAAGTAGGGCTGGACGCCGAACACCTCCGAATACCACGCCTTCGCCCGATCGAGATCGGGAACGCGGTATATGACAGTGCGCAGTCCAAGTGCGGTGCCGGTCATCGGAGCCCTCCAATGTTTTGATTGACGTTGCAACCGTGAAGCGTATCATTGACGCCAGCCGGCCTGCAATATCACGCGGGATTTGATTTCACAGGGAGAAATCTCATATGGATATCAGTCTGCTCCAGGTGCTCCGGTTCGTACACATCGTCTCCGCTTCGTTCTGGGTTGGATGCGCGGTCACGCTCGGATTCTTCGTCAACCCGGCCCTTCTCAACGGCGAAATCGGCGGCGCGCGAACGCTGAAGAGCCTGATGCTGGGCCGAAAGCTCGGGACGTGGCTGCCAATCGCCGTTCTTGTCGCCCTCGCGAGCGGAATCTGGCTCTATCGGATCGACTTCACCCAGATGTCTGGTGGAACCTTTACCAAGAGACAGCTCGACTATACTCTCGGCGCGTTTCTCGGAGTGCTCGCCTTCATCGTGGGGGTTTCCATCAATCTCCCCACAGGCGGAAAAATCGCCGCGCTCGCCGATTTCGTGGGAACTGGCACGCCGACAGCGGACCAGAGCAACGAGTTGGTGCGCCTCTCGAAAAAACTGATCGTCGCCACCCGCTCCACGGCAATTCTCACCCTCGGCGCGGCAGGCTTGATGGCGCTCGCCCGATTCGCGCAGTAACGGAAGACTAGAATGCCTCCCATCACCTGGCCGTACGTCCACATCACGATCAATCACTTTCCCGTCGTGCTTTGCGCGATGGGGAGTGTCGGGGCGATCCTGGCGCTGATCAAGAAAAAGCGCGGGGTGTGGCTCTACACGATGGCGACGATGACCGCCGCCGGACTGATGATCTGGCCGATTTACTTCAGCGGCGATAAGGCGGACGAGGCACTTCACGACCCGTGGTACATCAAGAGCGGGGTCATCGATGCGCATAGCGCGGCGGCCAACTTCGCGCTCGCCGCGCTGCTCATCACCGGCGCCATCTGCGCATACTCTTGGTGGCGGGCGCTGCGATACCGCGATGAGCCGATACCGGGGTTCATCCGCGCGGCCGTGGTAAT
>JALYYD010000175.1 GCA_030946775.1 Gemmatimonadota bacterium | reverse complement strand
TACGGCGCGACTTCGAGGATCCGGCGCACACGTGGCGAATAAGGCCGACGTGATCTCCTGGACCTGAAGACGCACTGCCTGCGGCACCTCGCCGCGGGAGTCAGAGGTGAGCACCGTGCATTTGCCGGCCGCCGCCTGTACCTGAATCACAAGGAAAATGAGTCCTCGCCCCACCCGGCACGTGCCTTCGAAGGCAAAACGTGCCCACTTGCCCCCTAGTGCAAGCGTAGCCCCTATCCATCGCGGTCCCCAGGCAAATTTGAATGCCATGGCCGGGACCCCCATCCACCACCACCCCAACGCCGCGCTGCTCATCGACTTCGACAACGTCACGATGGGCATCCGCTCCGATCTCCAGACGGAGCTGAGAAATCTGCTCTCGTCGGCGATCGTAAAGGGCAAGGTCGCCGTTCAGCGCGCATACGCAGACTGGCGCCGCTACCCGCAGTACATCGTGCCGATGTACGAGTCCTCGATCGACCTCATCTACGCCCCCGCCTACGGCTCGGCGAAGAAGAACGCGACCGACATCCGCCTCGCCATCGACGCCCTCGAGCTCGTCTTCACGCGCCCCGAGATCGGGACGTTCATTCTGCTCTCCGGCGACTCCGATTTCTCGAGCTTGGTCATCAAGCTCAAGGAATACGGCAAGTATGTCATCGGCGTGGGAATTCGTGAGTCCTCGAGCGACCTGCTCGTTCAGAATTGCGACGAGTACTACAGCTACAACGCCCTCGCCGGCCTGGTGAAGTTCGGCGAAGAAGAGAACGTCAAGCGCGATCCGTGGGAGCTCGTCGGCGAAGCCATTGACCGCATGCAGCGCAACGGCGACGTGATGCGCGCCGACCGCCTCAAGCAGGTGATGCAGCAGATGGACAATTCCTTCGATGAGAAGGATCTCGGAATGGCGAAGTTCTCCCGCTTCGTCACTGAAGCGGCGCACAAAGGCCTGCTCACGCTGACCAAGCTCGAGAACGGCCAGTTCGAAGTCGGCCCCGCCGCCAAGAACGGCGAAGCAGCTCCCGCTGCAGCTGTCGGCGAAGTTTCCGCCGCTCCAGCGCCGGCGAAGAAGGAAGGCGAGCGCCCTCGCCGCGGTCGTCGCGGCGGTCGCGGTGGCCGCGATCGTGAGCCACTCGCCGCGCGAGCGGCAGCGGCTGCTGCGGCTCCCGCGCCGGTTGAAGAGCTGGTTGTGGAGAAGGAGTCCACCGAGATCGGATCGAGCGGCACGCGTCTCACACGCGACGAAGCGTTCCGGCTCGTCCGCAGCTCCGTGGAGTCTCTCGTGAAGGACGGCGGAAAGCCGCGCGCCACCGCTGTCCGCGCCACCGCGCGCCAGCTGCTCGGCCGCGATAGCGAGAGTCTGAGCGAGAAGAACTTCATTCGGATTCTTCAGGACGCTCACGCCGGCGACATCATCGATCTGAGAAAGCGCGGTAACGACTACGAAGTAGATCTCGCGTCGTCTGCCGCGCCCGTTACCGAGCAGCTCGCCGCGAGTGCACCCGTGACGAAGACGCCCGGACCGACGGCAACGCCGGCCCGCGCCGGAGCAGTTCCGCGCGGACGCGGTTCCATCGGCGGCAAGCGCGGAGAGATCCCCGCTGACCTGTTCTCCGTCGGCGTCGTCCCGAGTTGGGATACTCCCGCTCCCGGTGCTCCCGTCGCTGAGGCTGAAATCGTTGATGAAGTCGCGGCGGTGGAAGCCGAGGCACCGGTGAAGGCGAAGCGCCCATCTCGACCGCGCCGCCCGCGCAAGACAGCGAGCGAAGGCGATGAAGCGGCGCCGGCAAAGCGGACGAGGAAGCCGCGAACGACGGCGGCGGAGACTGAGTAACTACAACTGAGGACTACGCGGGTAAGAGTCTAGAGTAGCATAGTCTGGAGGCTCGAGACTACGACGATGTCGAATGCCACGCTTGATCTCTCGTAACTAGTTACGAGTTAGCTCCGGGGCTTCCGATATCGTAGTGATCTCGAGCCTCTCGACTATGCCACTGTCCACTCCCGCCCGCGTAGTCCTCGGTTGCAGTTAACAAGTTCCCAATGACCGCAAAAAAGTCAGCAATCCTCTCCCGCTCCTTTTATTCCCGTGACACCGAGCTCGTCGCCCGCGACCTGCTCGGCTGCATACTCGAGCACGATACCCCCGAGGGAAAATCGAGCGGCATCATCGTCGAAACCGAAGCGTATCTCGGCGAGCACGACGAGGCCTGTCACGCGGCAGCGGGACGAACTGCGCGCACGGCCCCTCTCTACGGAAAGCCCGGCACATCCTATGTGTATTTCATCTACGGGATGTACTGGTGCTTCAACGCCGTCACCCGCGAAGAGGGCCTGCCGAGCGCGGTTCTGGTCAGAGCGCTCGAGCCACTGACGGGAATCGAGTTGATGCGGAAGCGCCGGCCGCGCGCGAAAACCGATCGCGATCTCACCAACGGTCCCGGAAAACTCTGCGGCGCGCTGGGTATCACCGGTGCCGCAAATGAGATGTCGCTTCAGCGAGGCCCGCTCGTAATCAGACAGGGCCACGCGTATGCCGAAAACGAAGTGCGCGTGACTCCGAGAATCGGCATCACGCGGTCCGTTGACTGGCCTCTCAGATGGATCGTAGCCGGCAATCCCTACGTGTCGCGCGGGCCCGGCAAGCGCTAGCTCAGCGCGATCCCTCGATCGAGCTTCCGAAGTTGTAGCGTATCCCCACCTCGAAAAAGCTCATCGCGCTCCGAATCAGAAAATCCCCGCCACTCGGCAGCACCGTCTCCTGAACGAAGATTGCGGTGCGCTTCACCTGAAATTGCGCGCCGGCCATCACGAGCAACGACGCCCGGCTTCGCTGCTTGTCCGTGTTATCGACGAATGTTTGACTCGGCGCGCCGCCGATGCTGTCCGGCTGCGCAATCGCGCTTCCGATCAGACTGATCGCCGCGCCCACACCCGCGTACGGTCGCAGTGCGCCGAATGGTCCCGGAAATACGACGCCCGCAAATCCGACGCGCCGCAAGTCGTGAAGCTTGATCTGTCGCGTGCCGTTCGCCGAGTTGGCGTCAGTCGCTGTCAAAGTCTTGCCGAAGAACGATTGATCGGCTGAGATGTACAGGCCGCCCTGCTTGCGTGTGATCAACCAGTCCAGCCCCCACGTCGGAGCCGACGTGGTGCCGCTGCCGCTCGAAGTGAAGGTGTTGACGCCGCCCTTCACTCCCCAGAACCAGGAGTTGTCGAAGTTACCGCTGCTTTGCGCGGATACCTGCGGCGCCGCGATCACGCACGCGGCCAGAAATGCCGTCAATCTCGAAAGGCGCATCGGTTTTCCTCATATGAGTCCGAGCTTCGTGCCGACGGATTTGAACGCCGCGATCGCCTCGTCGAGATCAGCTCGCGAATGCGCCGCGCTGACCTGGCAGCGCACGCGCGCTTCCCCTTGAGGCACGACCGGGAACCCAAATCCCGTCACAAAGACGCCTTCCTCCAGCAACATGTCACTCATTTTGATCGCCGACGCCGTTTCGCCCACGATAATGGGGACGATCGGAGTCTCCCCGGGTAGCGGCTTGAATCCGGCCTCGGCAATCGCGGCGCGGAAGTAGCGGGCGTTGTCGTGCAGCTTCTTCACCAGCTCCGGGTGCTTCTCTAGATGATGCACCGCTGCCATCGCGCTCGCGGCAACTGTCGGAGGGAGCGCGTTCGAAAAGAGCTGTGGGCGCGATCGCTGCGTCAGCAGATCGCACAATGCTCCCGGCCCGGCGACGAAACCGCCCGCCGCTCCGCCAAGCGCTTTGCCAAGTGTTGACGTGATGATGTCCACTTCGCCCAGCACGCCATAGTGCTCGGCGACTCCGCGCCCCGTCGCGCCCATCACACCCGTGCCGTGCGAATCGTCAACGACGACTATCGCGTCGTAGTCGCGGGCGAGCTGCAGGATGTCGGGAAGCTTGGCGATGCTCCCTTCCATCGAGAACACTCCATCAGTCCAGATGATGCGACGGCGCGCGCTTTTCGCTCCTTCCAGCTTTGAGCGGAGGTCATCGAGATCGGAATGCTTGTAAACGCCTGTCGTGCACTTGGTGATGGACTTCGCAAGACGAATCGAATCAATGATCGATGCGTGGTTGAGCGCGTCCGAGACGACGAAGTCTCCCTCCTCGACGATCGAAGCCGTCAGCCCTTCGTTCGCGTTCCACGCGGAGACGTAGCTGAGCGATCCTTCCGTGCCGACGAGATCGGCAAGCGCCTGCTCGAGCTCGCGGTGGATGGTGAAGGTGCCGCAGATGAACCGGACGCTCCCTGTTCCCGCGCCATACTTATCGAGCCCTTCCTTACCCGCGCGCACGACTTCGGGCTCACTGCTGAGACCGAGATAGTTGTTCGACGAGAGGATGAGCACCTCGCCGCGCCCCTCCATCGTAACGCGCGCCGCTTGCGGCGAGTCTATGTAGTTCAGGCGCTTGTAAACGCCGTCCTGCTTCAGCTTGGCGATCGAATTCTGGAGCTCGGTGTTGAATTTCGGATTTAGCGCCACGTGTTTCTCTTTCGTTGTCGTTGCGGAGCGCGTTTTTACGCGATCTCGAAGATTACCTTGCCCGCTTCGCCCGATTTGATCGCTGCGATCGCGGCGTCGGCTTCATTTAGTCCGAATCGGTGCGTAATGACGGGCATCGGATCGAAGCCGGCGCGCAGAAACCGCGTCATCTGGTGCCAGGTCTGGTACATCCGCCTGCCGACCACACCATAGATGGTAAGTCCCTTGAAGATAACCTCCTTCGCGAAGTCGATTTCGATCTTTTTCGAAGGAATCCCGAGCATTTGCACCCGTCCCCCGACGCGCACGAGCTGCAGCGCCTGGTGGATTGCCGCGGGGACGCCGGACATCTCCAGAACGACATCCACGCCGAGGTTGTCGGTGGCGCCCATCACGACAGCTTCCGCCTGCTCGGGGCGAACGGCGTCGGTCGCGCCCATCGTGCGCGCTAGCGCGAGGCGCGTCTCGTTGACGTCGGTGGCGATGATTCTCGACGCGCCCGCCGCTTTGCAGATCCCGACTGCGAAGATGCCGATCGGCCCGCATCCGGTGATGAGCACTGTCGAACCGGGAAGATCGGCGGTGAGCGCGGTGTGAAATGCGTTCCCCATCGGATCGTGAATGCCGCCGACGTCGAACGAAACGTTGTCGTCGAGGTGCCATACGTTTGTCGCCGGCATCGAGATGTATTCGGCAAAACAACCGTCGCGATCCACGCCGATGATCTTGGTGAACGGGCAGACATGGGCATTTCCCGTACGGCACAGCAGGCATCGGCCGTCCACGATGTGCCCCTCGGCGGTGACGCGGTCACCCTCGCGCACGTCGGAAACGAGCCGGCCGACCTGGACGACGTCGCCGGCGAACTCGTGCCCGACGACGAAAGGCGGCTTGCATCGGCCGCTCGCCCAAGGATCCCAATCGTAGATGTGAACGTCGGTGCCGCACACGCCTGCGCGGCGAACTCTGATTAGAACTTCATCATCTCTGATCTGCGGCTCGGGAACATCCTTCAGTGTGAATCCCGGCGCGGCGGTTTCTTTTACGAGTGCTTTCACAGGGGAAAACTGCCACTGAGGGCGGTGCGATGGAAGGTCAACAGCAAAGACGAATGGCTCATCGTGACTTCAAAATCATTCGACGAGTGACTACTGACGAGTGAATGCAGTTGAGCGCTCAGCGCAATTCGAAGAGAGGCGACGTACACGAAACCATCGTGGTTCACTCATCATCAGTCACTCGTCGCATTTTGTCGTTACAGTTATTTCTATTGCGCACAAAATCGTCTCTTCCTATATTCGCGTTCGGTTACGAAACACAATGCGCATTCGTGCGTCTTTATTGTAACCACGCGGGCCAGTCGAGGACGCGATGTAGTACTCGCCGGCTCCATCGGGGCGCCGCGAGAGTATCACTTCATCGTGGAGAGACCAAATGGCTGCAAAGAAAGGACGCAAGGCTGCCAAGAAGGGTGGACGCAAGGCAGCGAAGAAGGGCGGACGCAAGGCCGCGAAGAAGGGCGCACGTAAGGCCGCGAAGAAGGGCGGCAAGAAGCGCAGATAGTTTTGCGTCATTGCAGGAAACGAGAAAGCCGGCCTTTGCGCCGGCTTTTTTGTTTCTACCGTGAGTACCTGCCGATCGCCAGCTCGACGATCTTGCCGATCAGCGCCGGATACTCGATCCCTGCCTTCTGCGCGGCGCGCGCGAACTCGCTCTTCTCTTCCAGATAGCAGTTGGGGTTCGCCTCGATCACGTAAATCTCTTCTTTCGCCGTCACGCGCAGGTCGATTCTGCCGTAATCGCGCAGCCGCAGCGCCTGAAATGCATCCTTTGCCACCTGCTGCATGCGCTGCTCGAGCTCTTCGGGAACATCTGTCGGAAAAATCGACTCCGTTCCCTCGAATTCGGCGCCTTTCCCCTCACCATCCTCCCCCCACTTCGCGTCGTAGCTCGCGATCTTCGGCAGTCCCGCCGGATACTTCGAGAAGTCCATCTCCACAACGGGGAACGTCGTGATCTCGCTGTTGCCGAGCACTCCGACGTAGAACTCGCGTCCGTCGATGAACTCTTCGACAAGTACTGGAGACTGGAATTCCTCCTGCATCGAGCCCATCACGCTCAGCAGCTCCTTCACGTCGTTGACGATCGACTTCTGCGTGATCCCGAGCGAGGCGTCTTCCTGCGGCGGCTTGATTATCAGCGGAAAGTTTATGTCTCCCGCCCAGTCCACGGTTCCGCGAAACATCGTCGCGAACTTGGCGGTGAGAATCCCGTGAAACGTGAGAACCTTTTTGGTCAGCGTCTTGTCGCCGGCGAGCATCAGCCCCGACGGACTGGATCCCGTGTAACGCAGGTTCAAAAGATTGAGCAGCGCGGCGATGTTCGACTCCAGCGCGCTCTTCCCCTGAAAAGACTCCGCGAGATTAAACACCAGATCCGGCGGCGACGAAAGCAACTCGCGCATTATCGGCTCGACTTCGTTACCGACGACGAGGCGCGACACTTCGTTGCCGTTCGAGCGCAGCGCGCCTTCGAGCTGGCCGAGCACCGGATCGACCGGCGGCTCGAGCGCGTCCTGGGAGTGCAAGAGGACTATTTTCACTTAGTTTGCCGTATCGCTCCGATCCACCGCGTTGGTGTACCTGTAGTTCATTATGACTGCGGTTCCGAAGGCCGTCAGCTCGATAAGTATGGACGCCTCCAACCCGGCCGCCTTGAGCCGGAGCTCCGCGCTGCGCTCCGACAGAAAGTCCACAAACTGTCGCACAGCGTTGCCGTTCTCGCCAGTCCAGTACGAGATGCGCGTGACGATCTCGCGCCGGTGCCGCGCGATGAACTCAGTGGCGCTCAACGCGTCTGTCGCGATGACTTCTTCGGCGAAGATCGTGCGCAGGTCGCCGTCAAAAATGCGCGGGTCACGCAACGGGACCGCACCGCCTGCATCCTTGTAGTGATCGGCGACGGTGTACTGCATCGCCGACACCGGGAGATCGTCCTCGGACGGCTCGGGAACCTCTGGCACCTGGTGCGCGACTTCGCGCATCACCGCATCCATGTACTCGAGCTTGGCGAGCGCGCCCGAGCCATCGTATTCTCGCCGCCAGTCGATGTCCGGCGTGAGCCATACAGCGAACGTCTCCGCAAAATCCTCGTCGGGGTGCTTTTGCGCGTACCAGCCGAGTATGTGACGAACGAAATTGCGCGAGAATGGATTGGGCCGATACCGCTCGCGGTAGGGACGTGAGTATGGTCCGAAGATCTTACGCCAGTCGCCGCGATCGTAGAGTCGGTACGCATAGTTGAATGCGTGACCCGCTTCGTGTCGGAGGAAGCGCATAGAGTCCGTCTCCGATTCGACGGATACGGAGAAGTCCTCTTCGATCCGCGACAGACGCGGATCAGCGAGATAAAAAGGGACGCCGATGAGCGGCGTTCCGTCGGGGCATCCCCACTGATCGCTGAGATAGACCGGCGGCTTGAATTGGAGGCCCTTTGCCGAGAGCTCCAAATAGAGCTGGTCGCGGAGCTTTTCGAGGAGAGTCCCGCGGATCTCGAGACCGATGTCCGAAATGCGCTGGGCGAGCAGCGCGTGTCGTTCGGTTTCCCAGTTTGGGGGAGGGGGGAGTTCGGCCACGGCAAAGAGGGGGGCAAGGGGCGTACCCACCCTACTTCCTGGGAACTGCTCTTCTATAGTATGGGTCCCAGCCAGGACCCCCGGTTACGCGGCGCGGACGGCCTTTTTCGAAGGGAGTTCAGGAGCGGGAGCCCAGATGTACGCTGAGAACACGGGGGTCGGCTCGCGCTTGTCACCCTGAGAAATGATGATTCCGAGGGGCTCGTTCGAAGTCTTCGCGCTTGAATCCTTTTTCATACGTTCCGTTGGGAGGTGCGCGAGCAGGATCGCCCGCGCACGATACGTCAAAGCAGGTGGCATACCCTGTTAGACGATCTATGGAAGCTTTTGTTATACAACAACTTAGAAAAAAAAGAGAGACCTATTCCGGACGATTGTGTCTCAATACGACACTGGCTCTATGAGACAGTCGTGTCAGGGTGACACGGGGTTCAGCTGGCTACTTTCTTCGCCAGGAAGCTCTTGGATGTCGTCGAGTCGTCTTCGACCGAGATCGTCCAGCCTTTGTACTGCTTCTTGAGCTCGGTGAGCGAAATGCCGCGCTTTCCAGACACGATCGTCCCGACGAGGTGAACTCCGCCATCGCGTGTCGCCGTTTTCAAAAGCTCAATCGCGCGAGCTCTCTCCTCGGCGGAAAGTCCCGCGAACGCCGACGGCGAACAGACCACCGCGCTCAATGGCGAATCGGGATGCCAGTCGCTCAGCCCCGTCGTCTTCCCATCGATCCGGTCCGTGAGGCCCGCTGCCAGCGCGGCAGCCATCACCCGCTCGAGCGCATCCGCTTCCGGTCCCAGCGCGGTCACGTCGCAGCCGTGCGCCGCGAGATAGAGCGCAGCACTCTCGACATCACCGGCGACGAGCACGCGCGACTCCGCCGGCGGATGGATCTCTCGCGCAAGAATTCCGTCGGAGCGCAGACCCCAATGCTCAGGCCGGCGGTACTCCTCGAGCGCTTTCACGCGCTTTTTCCGCCACGTCGCGTATGTCGGAACGCGAAGCCGCTTCCGGATGATGCGGTCTACTTCTTCGCAGAGGAGGAGCT
This sequence comes from Gemmatimonadota bacterium, assembly GCA_030946775.1. Taxonomy (GTDB): domain Bacteria; phylum Gemmatimonadota; class Gemmatimonadetes; order Gemmatimonadales; family Gemmatimonadaceae; genus UBA4720. Next base: position 469 of record JALYYD010000175.1, on the reverse strand, counting down.
CGTCCATCACGAACTGCTCGGCGGAGCGCAGAATCGCCGCTGCCTCGTCACCGATGTTGAGCAGCGCCGAGCGGGAAACAGACTCCTTGTAATTCTCGATCTCATTCTCTACGAACAGCTCGTATTCGTGCCGTAGAGAGCGAGGTGCGTGCTGTGGCATTTACTTCCGATGCACGGGGTGCGAAACGCGCGTGTGACGTGGACTCGTTGCAATATGTATCAAGAGTTAATTTCACGCGATGCCCGAATTGCCGGAGGTCCGCGCCGCGGCGAAGCTGCTCGACAAAGCCGCCACAGGAAAGACTGTCGCAGCGGTGAAAACGTTTCACCCCGCGCTGAAGAGAAAACTCTCGCCGCAGCGCGCACGCGTCGCCGTGGGCCAGCGCATCACGTCGGTCGAGCGCCGGGGGAAGCACCAGCTCCTCCACCTCGAGAAGGGCGACACGATCGTCATCCACTTCCGGATGAA
>JALYYD010000140.1 GCA_030946775.1 Gemmatimonadota bacterium | reverse complement strand
GGCGCTCCGCCTCCCCAAAGACCGTCGCGGTCCAATGGTCGCGGAGGTCGTGAACGCCTTCAGCCCGACGGCACTGATGTTCGCGGGAATGATTGCGTCAACCGGCGTGTTCGCCGCCTGGCTCCATCTTGGCTCTGTTCCCGCACTGTGGACATCGAGCTATGGGAAGACGCTTCTCGTCAAGCTCGCCGTGCTTTCGCTCGTGGCGTGCACCGGGGCGTACAACTGGCTCCGCGTCAAACCCCATCTCGGGCACCTTGACGGAGCCGCCAGGATGAAGAAATCGGCAAGACTCGAGTTGGCGATCGGGGTGTTGGTAGTATTAGTGACAGCAGTCCTGGTCGCGCTAGCCACGCCACACGAGGCCGCGTTGAATGACGCGGCTTCGCCTCTCGCGACGCAGGGGATGGAGCAGCAATGACTGACATGAAGAATCCGGGCGCGCCTTCGCAAGCGCGGAACGTGACGGATCGGATCGACATTCCAATTACGGGAATGAGCTGCGCGAGCTGCGTGAACCGCATCGAGAAATCGCTGGCGGAAGATCCGGGAGTCGTGCGGGCGGGAGTGAACCTGGCCACGGCGCGGGCGACCGTCGAATACGATCCGCAGAAGACGGACGCGCGCAGCCTCATCGCGAAGGTGAAAGACGCCGGGTACGACGCGTCGGGTGTGGCCCGCGCCGACTTCATCGTTGACGATTCAGCGCGACCGTCCGGCTCGGCGACTCCGCTCGAGCAGCATCTGCAGCGGATCAAGGGAGTGGTCGCGGTCTCTTTCAATCTCGCAACGATGCACGTGCGCGTGGATTACCTGAGCGGGGCGACGGAGCCTTCCGTCATTCTGCGCGAGATCGAAGCGTTTGGATATAAAGTGCGCGAGTCTCCGCGTGAAGGAGGCGAAGCGGCCGAACAGACTGAAGATGAGGCGAGGAACGACGAGGCAAACGATCTTCGACGCCGGTTCTTGCTCGCGGCGCTGCTGTCACTTCCCGTGCTCGTGATCTCGATGTCGCACGGTAGAATTGCGCTGTTCAATGTTGGGTGGATCAACTGGCTGGAGCTCGCGCTCACGACGCCGGTCGTCTTTTACTGTGGAGCGCAGTTCTACCGCGGGGCGTGGGCCGCGTTCCGTCATCGCGCGGCGGATATGAACACGCTGATCGCCGTGGGGACTGGGGCGGCGTACTTGTACAGCATTGCGGCAACAATCGCTCCCTCGGTCTTCGCGCGCGCCGCGTCGCCGCAGATGGCCGGAATGGGCGGCCGGCCGATGGTCCCCGTTTACTTCGAAGCGGCCTCCGTCATCATCGCCCTTATCCTGGTCGGGCGCTGGCTCGAAGCGCGAGCGAAGGGGCAAACCGGCGAGGCCATTCGGAAGTTAGTCGCCCTGCAGCCGAAGACCGCGCGAGTGGTGCGCCGCGAAAACGGTGCAACGCGTGAAGAGGATATCCCGATCGCCCAAGTCGTCGCCGGCGACGTGATACTTGTCCGCCCGGGCGAGAGTATTCCGGTGGATGGAACTGTTGTTGACGGCGCGTCCGCCGTCGATGAGTCGATGCTCACCGGGGAGAGCATCCCGGTCGAGAAGACGAAGGGCGAATCGGTTTTCGCGGCTACGCTGAACAAGAGCGGCGCCTTCAGCTTCGAAGCGACGAAAGTCGGACGCGACACCGCGCTGCAGCAGATCGTGCGGCTCGTAGAGGACGCGCAGGCGTCGAAGGCCCCCATCGCCCGGCTCGCGGACGTGATCAGCGGAATCTTCACGCCGATCGTCCTCGTCATCGCCGTCGTCACTTTCGTGTCGTGGTTTCTCCTCGCTCCGATCGACACACGCTTCACGCTCGCGTTCGTAAACGCGATCGGCGTTCTGGTGATCGCCTGCCCCTGCGCGCTGGGGCTGAGCGTGCCGACAGCGGTGATGGTGGGAACGGGAAAGGGCGCGGAGAACGGCGTTCTGATCAAGGGAGGAGAAGCGCTCGAGTCGGCCCACAAGATGAAGACCATCGTCCTCGACAAAACGGGAACGATCACCAAGGGCGAGCCCGCGGTGA
>JALYYD010000139.1 GCA_030946775.1 Gemmatimonadota bacterium | reverse complement strand
GCGGCGCCGCCGCGAAGACATCGGCAAGCGCGTGCTCATCGTCGGAGCCGGCGACGCGGGCAAGCAGGTTGTGAAGGAGCTGATGAAATCCGCCGAGCTCGCATTCGAGCCGGTCGGCTTCGTTGACGACGACGGGACCAAGCACGGCCACACGCTGCTCGGGCTTCCCGTACTAGGCGCGATCAGCGACATCCGCGATCTCGTCGAGAAGCTGGGAATCGCAGAGCTCATCATCGCGATGCCGTCCGCGCCCGGAACAATCGTTAGGCAGGTGGTCCGCGTTGCCCTCGACTGCGGCATCCCGACACTTACCGTCCCCAGTCTCCCCGAGCTTCTCTCGCGGCGCGCAACCGCCACCGGTCTGCGCGAGGTCGAGATCCAGGATCTCCTCCGCCGCGATCCGGTCGAAACCGATCTCGCCGCTGTGGCGACATTGGCGACGGCGGAAACGGTGCTGATTACCGGCGCGGGCGGTTCCATCGGAAGCGAACTCTGCCGGCAGCTAGGCAGACTGGCGCCGGCGCGACTCGTGCTGCTTGGTCACGGAGAGAATTCGATCTTCGATATCGCTGAAGAGCTGGGAGAGGAATTCCCCGACGTCCGGGTCATCCCCGTCATCGCCGATGTGCGCGACCGCGCGCGCATGATGACCGTGTTCCGCACCCATCGCCCGCACGCCGTCTTCCATGCCGCCGCACACAAGCACGTGCCGCTGATGGAAGAGAATCTCGTCGAGGCCGTAACAAACAACATCGTCGGCACGAAGAACGTGGTTGACGCCGCGCTCGAGGCGGGCGTTGACCATTTCGTTCTCATCTCCACTGACAAGGCGGTCCGCCCGACGAGCGTGATGGGCGCAACGAAGAGAATCGCCGAGCTCGTCGTACAGCACGCGGCGACGAAGCACGAGCGCAACTTCGTCTCGGTGCGATTCGGAAACGTCCTCGGCAGCCGCGGCAGCGTCGTGCCAACGTTCATGCGGCAGATTCACAGCGGTGGTCCCGTCACGGTGACCCACCCCGAGATGCAGCGCTATTTCATGACGATTCCGGAGGCGGTGCAGCTCGTTCTCCAGGCGGGTGCTCTCGGACGAGGAGGCGAGGTCTTCCTGCTGGATATGGGCGAGCCGATCCGCATCGTGGACATCGCCACCGATCTCATCCGACTCTCCGGCCTCACCGTCGGGACGGACATCGAGATCAAGTTCACCGGAATGCGTCCGGGCGAGAAACTCTACGAAGAGATGTTCTTCAGCGCAGAAAACGTGATTCCGACGGATCACCCGAAGGTGCTTCGGGCCCGTAACGGCCTTCTCGCAGAAGGACTGCTCCGGCGTGTTGAATCGCTCGCAAAGTCAGCTGATTCCGGGGCATCGGATGAAACACTCCGACAAATGCTGCAAGTGCTGGTGCCCGACTTCCACATTCACGGATCCGCGCAGGCTCAAGAGAACGAGATCAGGCAGATGCCGTCCACATCTCGCAGAGCTTGACGCTCGCACTGATTTGATGAAAAAAAAGGCGCCCACGGCGCCTTTTTAATTTCCTCCAACTGAACCGGATGCGAGTTGGGAACTGCAACTGAACCGGATGCGGGTTGTGTGTAGGTAAGGGGCGAGGGGCGAGGGTACGACCGCAAGACCGCACGCTTCATTCAGAAGGCGAGTTGGACGGTCCTGCGGCGGTAACCTTCGCCCTCAGATCTTACCTACTCGGCCCTCGCATCCAGTTCAGTCGCAGTTGCGAGCTATACAGCCGCGAGCTGCGAGACCACCGCCCCCATGCTCGTCAGCCGCCCCATCTCCCCCGCGCTCACCCGCGCCGTGATGATGATGTCATCGTCGTCGCTCTTCTGGTCGATGACTTCCGTCGCCCGGTAGATCTCGGCCAGCAGCTTGCCGTCGCTGACCGGGATTCTGATCTCGGAGATTCGCGTCCCCGCGCGCACGGCCTTGAGCAGCGCGCGCCTGAGCGGCTCCAGCCCCTCGTCGTCGAGCGCGCTGACGAACACCGAATCGGGAATGATGTTGGTCACGCGCTCCTGCAGCGCCTGGAGATCCTCCGGCGGCAGGGCGTCGATCTTCGAGAACACGTGCAGCACCGGCTTCTCGCCCGCGCCTAGGTCGATGAGCACCTGGTCCACGACATCGCGCTGCTCTTCCCAGGTCGGGTGGCTGGCGTCGATGACGTGCAGCAGCAGATCCGCTTCGTTCACTTCCTCGAGTGTGGCGCGGAAGCTGGCGACGAGATTATGCGGAAGCTTCCTGATAAACCCGACGGTGTCGGTGAGTAAAACGTGCGCGCTCTCGCCGAGCTGGATCTCGCGCGTGAGGGGATCGAGCGTGGCGAAGAGCCGGTCTTCGACGAAGACCTCCGGCGAATGCGACAGCGCTCGGAGGATGGAAGACTTTCCGGCGTTCGTGTAGCCGACAAGACTGGCTCTGAACTCCGTTCTTCTCCCCGAGCGCTGCACCTCGCGCGAGCGCTGAACTTCTTCGAGCTTCTGGCGGAGATTCCGGATCCGGTTGTTGATGAGCCGCCTGTCTGTCTCGAGCTGCGTTTCTCCCGGACCTCTCATTCCGATTCCGCCGCGGAATTTTTCCAAGTGCGCCCACATCCGCGTCAGCCGCGGCAGCATGTACTGCAGCTGCGCCAGCTCGACCTGCATCTTCGCCTCGCTCGATCTCGCGCGCGTCGCAAAAATGTCGAGAATCAGCTCGGCGCGGTCCATCACCCGCTTCCCCGTCGCGTCCTCGATGTTCTTTCCCTGCGACGGGCTCAGCTCGTCGTCGAATACGATCAGTGATGCGTCGGTCTCTGCTATTCGCGTGACGAGCTCGTCAACCTTTCCCTTCCCCAGATACGTGGCGGGATTCGGACGATCGAGCTGCTGCGTCACCTCGCCCACGACGATTGCGCCGGCGGT
>JALYYD010000133.1 GCA_030946775.1 Gemmatimonadota bacterium | reverse complement strand
GCATGACTCTAATCGGGCTCGCCTACAACCAGAAACCGGAGCCGCAGTCGCTCCTGATCTCCTCCTCGGCGGAATCTCGCGAAGACGACGGGGAGAGTTCGCGTTCCGACGAAGAGCCGCCGAGTTTTCTTTCCTCCCGCGACGAGTTCGCCGAGTGGGACAGCCCGGAAACGATCGCCGCGGTGGAGTCCGCTCTCAAGAAAATCGGAAAAGTCATCCGCCTCGAGGCGAATGAAGAATTTCCCGACCGTCTCCGCAGCGCCCGCCCGGACATCGTCTTCAACATCGCCGAAGGTTTGAACGGCGTTAATCGCGAGGCTCACGTTCCCGCGATTTGCGAGTTTTACGGCATTCCGTACTCCGGCAGCGATCCTTTCACCCTCTCGCTCTGCCTCGACAAGGCGCGGACGAAGGAGACGCTCGCCTTTCGCCGCATCGCGACTGCGCCATTCACGGTCATCGAAGGCGCGGACGATTTGCAAAAAGCGAGAGCGCTGCCGCTGCCGCTGTTCGTCAAGCCCGTGCACGAGGGGTCGTCAAAGGGGATCACGGACAGAAATCTCTGCTGGGATTATGATCAGCTCGACCGGCAGGCCCGGTACCTACTCGAGAACTACCGCCAGCCCGTTCTGGTCGAGCAGTACCTCCCGGGCAAGGAGTTCACCTGCGGCGTACTCGGCAATGGCGACGACGCGGTAGTGCTGCCGATCGTGGGAATGAATTTCGAGACGCTCCCCGAGGGAGCGCTGCCGATCTACAGCTTCGATGCGAAGTTCGTCTGGGATCGCCCCGAGAATCCGCTCGAGATCTTCGAGTGCCCGGCGAATATCAGCCCGTCGCTGAAGAGCTCGATCGAGTCCACCGTGCTTGCCGCCTATCACGCGGTTGGCTGCCGCGACTGGGCGAGAGTTGACATCCGCCTCGACGGCGCCGGCGTTCCCAACCTGATCGAGGTGAATCCCCTTCCCGGAATTCTCCCTCAGCCCGAAGACAACTCGTGCCTTCCGAAGGCGGCCCGCGCCGCCGGCATCGGATACGACGAGCTCATCCAATCGTGCCTTCGTCACGCTGCCGCCCGTCAGGGAGTGGCAGTCGAAGGACGCCAGAAATTTCCTTCTACCGCGAATTCGGTCCAGCCGGCAATGGCTGCGGCCGGTCTCGCGTAAGAGCCTGGAGAAATCGTGACGGGTAAGGGGGAGGTGGGCCGATGAGAGTCGGATTGCTGTTCGACGGACTGTCAGCTCTCGGAGAGACGCCGGAAGTCGTGCTGCTCGAGGCGATCGAGGCGGTCGAGGTCGCTCTCCAGAAGTGGGCGAAGGAAGTCGTGCGTGTTCCCGTCACAGGCGACGGCCGCTGGGTCGAGCGTGTGCGCAAGGGAAAATTCGATCTCGTCTTCAATCTCTGTGAAGGGATCGACGGTCTGCCGCAGTTCGAGCCGCGCGTGATCTCCGCGCTCGAGCTTATCGGAGTTCCCTTCACCGGAAACTCGAGCTGGACGACGGCGATCACGCTGAGAAAGCACGTCATCAACGGAATCCTCGACCGCGCCGGACTGCCGGTGCCGAAATTCTCCGTCGCCCACCGCGGCGAGAAAATCGTCCCCGTCGGATTCCCCGCCATCTGCAAGCCGGCGGCGGAAGACGCATCGGTCGGCATCGAGCAGCGGTCGGTCGTGCGCAGCACGAAGGCACTGAACGAGCGCGTGAACACGATGCTCGAGAACTGGGACGAGATTTTGATCCAGCGCTACGTAGATGGCCGCGAGGTGAACGTCGGAATACTCGGCGACCGCGCGCTGCCGATCGCTGAGATCGATTTCAAGAGAATGCCGGAAGGGATGTGGCGTATCGTCTCGTACCGGTCGAAGTGGGAGACTGGGAGCGACGAGGATCTCGGCGCGAAGCCGACCTGCCCCGCTCCGCTCTCGAAACACGCCGCCGCCGAGCTGGTCGAAATTTCGCTCGCGGCGTGGAAAGCAGTCGGAGGAGTGGGATACGGGCGCGTCGATCTGAGAATTGACGCCGATGGACGTCCGTGGATTCTCGAAGTGAATGCGAATCCGGACATCTCTCCCGACGCAGGGTTGGCGAGAATGGCGGGCGTGGCTGGGATGGATTATCCGGCGCTCATCAAGAACATCTGCGAGAGCGCCCTCGGCGTGAAGCAGGAAACGGGGACGGAGAGATGGGCGAAGACCCTTCGCCTCTCCGGACTGGGCTGACGTTGAAAGTGACGCAGAAGTGCCTTGGGTTGATCAATCACCTGGAATGCGCCCCGAGCGGGGCCGGAGCGGTGTCCGCATGAGCGACTGGCAAAAGACCTTGAAGGACGAGAGCATCGCATCCCTCGACAGACTGGCCGAGAAATTCGGCGCAGACGTCATTGACGTCGAAGCGCTGCGGCCGGCGTTCGAGAATTTCCAGATGCGAATCACGCCCGCCGCGCTCGACCAGATCAAGGAAGTCGGCGACCCGATGTGGAACCAGTACGTCCCGACCGTCGAAGAGCTCGACGTCGTTGACGGCGTCATCGACTCGCTCGACGAGGATGGCGACTCACCCGTTCCGAACATCACGCATCGCTATCCGGACCGGGCGCTGTTCCTGGTGAGCCCTGTCTGCGCGAGCTACTGCCGCTTCTGCACGAGACGCCGGAAAGTAGGCGACCCGGAAAAGATCTCGCTCAAGGAGTACGAGTCGGCGTTTCAGTATCTGGCCGAGCACACCGAGATTCGCGACGTCATCCTCTCGGGCGGCGACCCGATGATGCTGAGCGATTCGCGCCTGGAATACATCTTCCAGCGTCTGCGCGCGATTCCGCACATCGAGATCATCCGGCTCGGCAGCAGGATCACGTCGCATCTGCCGGAGCGGATCACACCCGAGTTCTGCGAGATGGTGCAGAAATACCATCCGATATTCATGAACACGCACTTCAATCATCCGAGCGAGCTGACGCCGGCGAGCGTGGCGGCGCTCGATCGTCTGTCGAGAGCAGGCGTGTCACTGGGATGCCAGACGGTTCTGCTGAAGGGAGTGAACGACGATGCGAAGGTGATGATGAAGCTGATGCACGAGCTGCTGAAGGCGCGCGTGCGTCCGTACTACATCTATATGGCAGACCAGGTCGCTGGCGGCGAGCACTTCCGCACGACAGTGCAGAAAGGGCTGGAGATCATGCAGGCACTGCGCGGGTGGACGTCGGGACTGGCGGTGCCGCAGTTCGTGATCGACGCGCCCGGCGGAGGCGGAAAGGTGCCGCTCCTCCCCGAGTATCTGGAAGAGATCACGGACGATGAAGTGATCTTCCGCAACTACGAGGGAAAGCGCTTCGTGTACAAGCAGCCGAAGACGATCGCCGTGCCGCAAACTCCGGCGGAGATCGCGGCCGAGAAAGACGTTGTTCCGATTCGCCGGAAGAAGAAGCCGGCGGCGAAAGTCGCGAAAGTCGGCACTTCGCGAGCGCGAAGACGCGCGGCCGGAGAGTAAGAAAAAAAAGCGCCACCCTCGCGGGTGGCGCTTTTCACATCAGCTCGGACGAAGAAGGTTCAGGCTACGTCCTCCTCTTCTTCCTCATCCTCGAACGGAAGTCCGTCGGACTCCCGCACTCTGTCCAGCATCGCGTTGATCGGAACTCCGACACCGCGATCACTCAGCGCCGCGTCGCTCTGCGAGCCGCGCTGAAACCAGCTTCCCACATTCGGAGTGGGCTCCGTGCTGCCGGTCGCGCCGCCGATCTCGTCGTCGGGCGCCGTGTCCATACCAAATACATCCATTCGCTGCCTCCTGGGAGCAAAGCCCGAAACCCCCAATCACAATATCCGGGCCACGCCGAAAGATTGGGTCGGTGCAGATACCCCGCAATCTTTTTGACGATCCCGATTCCTGTTAGTTACAGGAGAGTCGGGTGATTGGTTTCAGCGGACGGTCTGCGGGTCGATGCCGCGCGAGGCGAAGATGCGGCCGACAGCTTCTCCGATCTTGTTGTTCGGCGTGCTCGCGCCGGCGGTGACTCCTACCCTGACCGGACCAGTGAGAGGAAGCCAATCCTTAGACTCGATCTCGCTTCCGTCCGAGAGCTGGCGATGCCGGATGGTGCCGCGTTCGGCGTCGATCGCGTCGGCGTCCTCGACGTGGTAGGTGCGAACCGTCTCCGAGCAGAGCGCGGCGAGGGAGATGGTGTTGCTCGAGTTGTATCCGCCGATGACGACCATCACGTTGAGCGGCTCCTTGAGGAGATCCACGACTGCGTCCTGCCTCTCTTGCGTCGCGCTGCAAATAGTGTCGAAGGTGCGAAAATTCTCGGCCGCGTACTCCGGCCCGTGCGCCTTCGCAACCGACTTGCCGATCTCGACCCCGATGGCGAGCGACTCGCGGGCGAGCATCGTCGTCTGATTGGCGACACCGATGCGTCTGAGGTCGCGAGACGGGTCAAAAGTCGGGAGGGCGGAATGAGGGAAGCGGGCCATCAGCTCTTCGGCTGAAACGCTGCCTTCGATGAAATCGCAGACGATTCGCGCCTCGTCCATGTTGCGGACGATGAAGTACTGGGCATTCGCATGCTTCTCCGCCTGGGAGGCAGTCGCCTTTGTCTCCTCGTGGTAGTGCTTTCCGTGGATGAGCGAGGTGAAGCCGTCCCGGGCATAGCTCTCGACCCGCTTCCAGACGTTGAGCACCGACCCGCAGGTGGTATCCACCATCACACATCCGATTTCGCGGAGAACCTCAAAATCGCGGATCGTCACGCCGAATGCGGGCAGAATCACGACATCTTCGGGACGCACGGGGGTGTAATCGATCTTTCCGTCAACCGGCAGCAGAAACTTGATCCCCATCGACTGGAGATTCGAGTTCACGTGCGGATTATGGATGATCTCCCCGGCGAGGTAGATGGTACGATCCGGGAACTTCTTCCGGGTCTGATATGCGTAGTCCACCGCCCGCTCGACCCCATAACAAAAGCCGAACTCCCTGGCGAGCCGGACGGTCATCCCGCCGGCGGTCAGGTTGTAGTCCCGCTCCCTGAGGAGGTCAACCAGCCGCCCGGTGTAGTCCGAAGCCAACTCCGGGCCTACCTCGGCTTTTAGCCCGAATCCCTTCCGAAAGTAGGTGGACGGTACGGTCGCGGCCTCCACTTCGGGCGCGCCGGAAGCTATAGTATGAGCAGGGACTCGTGACCCGTTTTCAGAACTATCGGACATAACAGTTGAATCTAGCGATGCTTGGCATCGCGAGTAAAAAATGACAGAGCCAGTAACGAGTTCCCTCCCCGCCCCGGAGCCAAGCTCCTTCTCCGCTACTCCCACGCATTCCGCTTCCGCGCATGCGCCCGCTGCGAAAAACTCGCGCGAGCTGCTGCGTCCGCCGCCGCTCGTGAAAGGAGACGCCATCGGTGTCGTCACCCCTTCATACAATCCGCGCGAGGATAAGCTCCGCCGCGGAGTGAAGGCGATGGAAAAGGCCGGCTTTCAGGTGATTCTCGATGAAGAGATCCACCAGTTCCGGCGCTTCCAGCAGCGCGAGGATGAAGTCCGCGCTGAAAACCTGATGGGCATCTGGCTGGATCCCAGAGTGAAAGCGGTGATCTGCGGAACAGGAGGATATGGTGCCGTGAGATTGCTCCCCTATCTCGATCCGGAAATTTTCCGCCGCAACCCGAAATCGTTCGTCGGCTACTCGGACATCACCGCACTCCATCTCTGGCTGATGAAACAGGCGGGCCTTCGCACCTTCCACGGACCGACGATAGACGACCTCTATCCGGGCAAGGACGATCCGTCGCTGCGCTCCCTTCTTTCATCGCTGACCACATCGCGTCCGGCGACGAAGATCGGAAAGGACATCGCGCGCCCGGTTCGCCCGGGACAGGCGACGGGCAGATTGACGGGAGGAAATCTCTCGCTGGTGCAGCAGACGATCGGAACGCCGTATGAGATCGACACCGACGGCGCGATTCTCTTCCTCGAAGAGGCGGACGATCCGATGTCGGTTGCCGACGAGCGGCTCCTTCACCTCCGCGCGGCGGGCCTTCTCAAGAACGTGCGCGGAATTGTTTTCGGATCGCTGTCACTGGACCGCTCGGAGGAGGACGAGTTCGAAGATTTCCTTCTCGACCTCGTGTCGGATCTCGCGATCCCGGTGCTGATGGATTTCCCGGCCGGACACGAGACGCCGAATCTGACGGTGCCGTTCGGAACGGAAGTGGATCTCATCGCCGACGAAAACACCGGCTACATCTCGTACAGCGAAGACGCGCTCGCGATTCCGGAAGAGCGCCCGCACCTCAGCCTGCTCTAGCGGCCCTTCGCGTCCTCGGGGAATGCATCCTCGACGGCGATGCACATCGTGTGGAGCACCATCAGATGAACTTCCTGGATGTGTGCGGTTATCCCACTCGGTACCGCGATCACATGATCCGCATCTCCGCGTGACAGCCCTTTCTCGCCACAGAGCGCGATGGTAGTGGCCCCGTTTTTCTTAGCGGCAGCCAGCGCACGAAGAACGTTCTCCGACCGTCCACTGGTTGTCAGCCCAAGCGCGACATCTCCCTTCGATGCGAGTGCTTCTGTCTGACGCTCAAAAAGCGAATCGTATCCGAAGTCATTTGAAATGCAGGTGACGGCGGCGGGATCACTGGCCAAGGAAACAGCGGGAAGTGGTCTACGATTGCTTTTATACCGCCCGATGAGCTCGCCCACCATATGGCTCGCCTGACTCGCGCTGCCACCGTTCCCGAAGCAGATGAGTTTTCCGCCGGAGCGCAACGAAGCCACAATTGCGTCAGACGCATCGCTGACCGCGCCGGCCAATGCATTCGCAGAATCTGCAACCACTCGGAGATTCTCTCGAAAATGCTCTTCGACAAACTGTTTTGACATGGTCGAAACCTAAATTCCTATCTGCGCCGGCGCGAGCGGTTGCGCCCGCCCTTCTTCTTATTATCGCCGCGTTCCGGTCTCGCGCCCCCGCGGCCGGCGCGCGGACCGCGCGCTCCGCGCGACTGCTTGGGCG
>JALYYD010000092.1 GCA_030946775.1 Gemmatimonadota bacterium | reverse complement strand
CCTGGGCGGACTGTTCGAGGAGGCAAAGCTGCTGGCGGTGGCCAACGCCTATCAGCAGGCCACCGGCTTTCACCTCGTGCATCCATCGCTTCCCGGTTGAGCGGAGGGAACAAAAAAGCCCCGGCTCGCCGTGAGCCGGGGCTTTTTTGTTTGATAATTCAGATTACGGCGAGATCGAGAGAGCGAGGCTGATGTACGCCGCGTGCCCGCCGTGATCGTAGAACTTGGGACCTCCCGCGACCGTGAAGCCGAACTGGGGCGACAGCTTGTACTCGAATGTCGGTCCGACGGAAAATGAATGGCTGCTCGACCCGTTGTGATTCGACCCCTGGCCGCCGAGCTCCAGGCCGACGCGCGCGGGATGCGCCACGGAGTAGCCGAGCGGAACGGAAGCCCGCGCCCGCGTCCACAGATAATCGCTGCCGAAATTGTAATTCGACAGGAACTCCGCCTTGTACGGACGCTCGCCCGGGCCGGTCGTGTGAGCGCCGAAGCTTGCCGTGACACCATTATCGCCGCCGCGCTCTGTGTTGATCGAGGGCTGCCCTGAATTCTTCGTCACGAAGGCATAGCCGGCGCCGAAGTTGACGCTGCTTCTGCCGCTCGCGTACTGAAGTCCGACCGTCGGAGCGAACGCGTGCAGCGACCCGCGAGTCGATCCCGCCGGGTAGTTCAGATAGTAGGTGTACAGGTCGATGTACGGCGACCACGCACTCGTGCTGGGGAGCCCGAGGAACATTCCGGCACCGTAAAAGTTGTTGCCTTTTGTATCAAAGTCGGCGTCGAGGCCGAAGGATGGATGGAGGTTCTGCGCGCTCACCGCCGCCGGCGCCGCTAGGCAGCCTGCGAGAATGACCCCGGCAATCCATTTGTGATTCACTTTCATTGTTGTTCTCACGGTTGGCATTTGATCCGCCGTTTCTGATTTTCGCCCCCAACGGGCTCAACGGACGGTCTAACGGCGGCGGAAGAATGCCAGATTCGTACCCTCAGCGCGCGAATTCCGAAAAAAAAAGGCATCGGGCGCAGGGCCGGATGCCTTCCATTCGGTACGGTTCGACACCTCTACAGAGTGCTCCTGTTTACAAGGCCGAGAGCGTACTCACCCCACCATTTTCCGGCGCTCGGGCCGCCGTTGCACGCCCCATCGGATTCTCCGGGCACTTTGACCCATAAGAAGGCGTCCACGAGGAGATTTCCGGTGACTGTAGTCGGCGAGTTTCCAACTGCCCGACCGTCAGGATTGCACCACTGGCTGTCGGCGGTCGGACCCAATCCGTTCCGGCTCGTATCAACGATGAAATGCTTTCCAGAGATCAGCGCGGAAACCTTCTGTCCATATGTGACGTTTGACGCCGTCGTGAAAAAATTGGAGATGTTGAGCGAGAATCCGTCCGCCATCGCAATGCCGGCTCTGGTTAGCCGGGCCGCGATATCCGCCGGCGTACGCCAGGATGGATTCCCGGCGTCGAGATAAACCGAGACGTTTGGCTGCGATTTCAGCACCTGCACTGCGTACGAGATCAGATCCACGCGAACCTGCTGATCGGCAGACGAAAGGCAGTCCATTCCCGGGAGCGCGTCGGGCTCCACTACGACGATAGTGCGCCGTCCGGCGATCGCTGACGCGAACGAGCCGATCCAGGTTCGATACGCCGACGCGCTGGCACCGCCGCCGCCCGAGAGGCCGCCGCAATCGCGCGATGGAATATTATACGCAACGAGAACGCCGACTCTACCGGCTTTCGCGGCGGCCGTCACGACCAAATTCACATCGGTGTAAATGTCTGTGTTCCAATCGCCGAACCAGCTGGCGACGGCTTTGGACGCGAGCTTGTCCATTTGTGACGCGTCGGCGGGACGGGAGGAGCGCCACGCATCCGCCTGCGACTTCGCGGCGCTCGACGGATTGACCCAGAACACGTTGTCGGTCGTCGTCGTTGTCGGCACAACCGGAGGGGTGGTCGTCGGATTCGACGTCACAGTGGTTGTCGTGTCCTTCTTGGCGGATTGCTTGTTCGAGGTTGCGGAGGCGTCCGCCGTCGGGCCGGTGGAACTGTCGCCGCTGCAAGCGGCCACGAATAGCGTCGCCACAAGTACTGCGGCAAACGCGGGCGATCGCTTGAGCAGATTGTGCCGGCCGGGCAGGGACCGGGCGCCGCACCTTGCGATCTGGAACTCGAGCATCGTGGTTCTCTCATCAGTAGCTCGTCCAGCTTAGCGGTTCCCCGCCGTAGCCACGTAGCTTTGCGTCGCCACCTTTCGGTGGGTTTGCCCTTTAAATGGAGGTCGCCCGACAGGTACTCGGGCGGCGAATTCACCATTAAATGTATAACCAGATGTTTCGAATGTCAATGAAACTCCAAACCGCTTTCAGAACCATCTTCAGGGGGGAAATTGCCCCGCGGGTGCCTTCCCGGAGTGGCAGATTCCCCCGATGAAATCAGTCACCCACTATCGTTGGGATGAGATACCCAGGGAACGCGTCTCTCCCACCCTGGAACGCCGCCTCATCACCGGCGAGCGAATGATGCTCGCCCACGTTTATCTCGCCAAAGGCTGCATCGTGCCTACGCACTCTCACGAGAATGAGCAGATCACCTACATCCTCGAAGGGGCGCTGAAGTTCTGGATCGGTGAAGAAGGAACTGAGGAAGTGATCGTTGCTGCCGGAGAGGTTCTGCACATACCCTCGAATGTCCCTCACAAGGCGGAAGCGCTCGCCGACACACTGGATGTGGACATTTTCAGCCCGCCGCGCGCTGACTGGCTCGCCAAAACCGACGACTACCTGAGGCGCTAGCGATGGATCTTGGAATCAAGGGAAAAGTCGCGCTCGTTTCCGCGAGCAGCAAGGGAATCGGCCGCGCAATCGCCGAGGAGCTTGCCGCGAACGGCGCTTCGCTCGTGATGTGCGCGCGCGGTGAAAAAGAGCTTCGGGCAACGGCTAAAGAGATTCGGGGCGCCACGGGAGTCGAGGTTCTCGATGTTGTCGCCGACGTGTCGCAGCCCGACGACATCACGAGACTAACCCGCGCCGCGCTGGACAAATTCGGCCGAGTGGACATGCTCGTCACAAACTCGGGTGGACCGCCCGCGGGCGCGTTCGAATCGCTCACCCCGGCGATGTGGCACGCCGCCGCGCAGCTCCTGCTTTTTGGCACCGTCGAGTTAATACGGGGAGTTCTCCCGGGAATGAAGGAACGGAAATGGGGGCGTATACTCAACGTGACGTCTATCGCCGCGAAGCAGCCGGTGGATGGGCTGATGCTCTCCAACAGCTTACGTGCCGCGGTGCACGGATTTGCGCGGACTCTCGCCAACGAAGTCGCGCCATTCGGCATCACTGTCAACAACATTCTTCCCGGATACACGCGCACCGACCGTGTCGTCTCGCTCGCCAGGCACGCCAGCGAAACGAAGGGAATCAGCGTCGAAGAGAGCTATCGCAGCTGGGAGGAGCAGGTGCCGATGGGACGCCTCGCCGAACCGAAAGAGATTGCGACAGTCGCGGCGTTTCTACTGTCCGAGCGGGCGAGCTACGTGACCGCTGGATCGATCGCGGTGGACGGCGGCTGGATCAGGTCGCTCGTGTAGGCGCGACGGATCGCCAGCGCGTCGTAGAATGTCGCGACATCGTGGCGCCACTCGGGAAGAATCGCCGTGATAACGAAGCAGTCGAGATGCGAGATGAACCCGGCGGCGATGGCGAGCACCAGGAAGTCGTCGCGTCCGGTCATCAGCACCGAGATGAGCGCGACTGGAAGCGAAGCTCCCCACACTTTTGCGCTCATGGAGTGATAGCTGGCCGGGCGTCCGAACTTCCGCACCTCGATGAGGTGCTCGAGCACCTGCGTTGCGATGAGGATCCCGATGGCGACGCGATGCCGCGCCACCACGGAAGTGTTCCGACTAACGTCTTCTTGGTCAAGGCTACGTACTGGATCGGAAAGTAGACCTCGTGTGAGCAAAAAAGACCCCGCCTCTGCGGGGTCTCTTTTTGTTTTATCCGGCTGCGAGCGTGGACCAGATATCGATCGCGCGGTCCAGTTTCGATTTGATCTTGTCGAGCTCCTTGCCGAGTGTGGCGGAGCGCTCGATTCCTCCGGGGGAAACGTATAGCTCGGGATCGGCGAGCTGGCTCGTGATCTCGCGAACCTTTTCCTCCAGCTGCGCAACGTCCCGCTCCGCCGCTTCCGCCGCTCGCCGCTTTTCGCGCTCGCCCAGCTTTGCATCGTCGGCCGAAGATTTCTTCTTTCTCGTCGCCTGTTTCTCGTGAACGCGCCGCAGTGATTCCTCCTCCGCGGCGGCGACGTTGGCGGCGTGAGTACGTTCGCGGCTCTGCTCCTCCCATTCTTCGAATGATCCGCCGAAGTCCGTGACGTGCTTGTTGTGAAGCACCCACACGCGCGTAGTGAGCGCTTCTAGTAGCGCGCGATCATGGCTGACTAGAAGGATCGTACCTTCATACGACTCCAGCGCTTCTTCGAGCGCCTCGATCGATTCGATGTCGAGGTGGTTCGTCGGCTCGTCGAAGATCAGAAAATTCGCCTTCGAGAGCACCAGCATCGCCAGCGCCACACGCGCGCGCTCTCCGCCGGACAGACTCTCAGGGCGGCGCTGACTCTCGTCGCCCGAGAAGCCGAACTTTCCGAGATGTCCCTGTACCATCCGTCGCTCCCAACGGGGACGCAGGTCGCTGATGATCTCATACAGCGTTCGCGTCATCGGGATTTGCGCCATGTCCTGCCGGTAGTACTCGAACGTGATCGAGTTTCCGACGCGCAGCTCGCCGTCGTCAACTTCCCGCTGCCCCGCAAGTGCGCGCAGCAGCGTTGATTTCCCCGCGCCATTCGGGCCGATGAAGCCGACGATGTCGCCGCGCTGAATCACCGCCGAGAAATTCTCGATCAGCGGTCTGCCTTCGACCCCGATCGAAACCGATTTGGCGACCGCGACCTGGTCGCCGCCGCGTTCACCGATCTCCAGCCGGAGCGCCATTACCGCTTCGTCGCCGATCGGCGCGCTGAGCCGCGGCATCCGCGCCAGCTTCTTTCGCCGGCCCTTCGCCTGCTTTGTGTTCTGGCCGGCGAGATTGCGCCTGATGTAATCCTCTTCGGCGCTGATGATCTTCCGGTTCTTGTCGAACGCGCGCGCCTGTGTCAGCCGCCGCTCTTCACGCTGCTGCACGAACGACGTGTAGCCGCCGTTGTATTCGCTCGCGCTCCCGCCCTCGAAATGGAGTACGTGGTCCACGACGTTGGCCAGGAAAGACCTGTCGTGGCTGATGAGGAGAACTGTCTTGGAAAAACTTTTCAGATACTCCTCGAGCCAGCGCGTCGTCTCGAGGTCGAGGTGGTTTGTCGGCTCGTCGAGCATCAGGACGTCAGCCGTGCTCACCAGCTGCCGCGCGAGCCCGAGCCGGCCGCGCTCGCCTCCACTCAAGTGCTCGACAGGTCGCGTTCGGGAAACGACAGGATCGAACCCGAGTCCTTCAAGCACCGCGTCCACTTTGGGCGCGAAAGTGTATCCGCCCTCACGCTCGAACCTCTCGAAATCACGATCGTATTTCGCCAGCATCTGGGGCGTCGGCGAATCGCCGGCGTTTCCAAGCGCGGTCGCTTGTTCCTCGAGGGATTTTTCCAGCGCTAGCAGTTCCGCGAATTCGCCGGCTCCCGCTTCCCACACCGTCTTCGCGCCGCCGAAGTCTCGGTGCTGCTCGAGGACGGTTGTCTTCAGCCCCGGCTGCCGGCTGATCACCCCATCCGTCGGCTTGAACTCGCCGAGGATGAGCTTGAACAGTGAAGTCTTTCCGGTGCCGTTGCGGCCAAGAATCCCCCAGCGGTCACCGGCGCTGACGGTGAAAGTGACTCCGCTAAAGATGCGGTTGGCACCGAACTCAACGCCGACATTGGAAAG
>JALYYD010000086.1 GCA_030946775.1 Gemmatimonadota bacterium | reverse complement strand
TGATCATCGGGCGGCGGATCGCGAAATCAGAGATTACCATCGGTCAGCCTCCGGACTTCGGAAGCGGCTTGTCGTTGATCGCAGAAACCTTTACAGCCGTTCCGGGTGTGATTCCCTGGGCCGCGCCGCGAAGCAGCGTGTCGCCTGCAGCGAGTCCCGACTTGATCTCGATCGTTTCGGCTCCTTCGTCGCGCAACCCGGTGACGACGTCCACGCGCTGCACGCACCCTCCCTTGATGCGCATCACGGTAGCGGTTGCGCCTCTGGTGTCGAGCGCGGCGACGGGAATTACGAGGCCGGTGCGCACGTCACTGCCCAATCTGCCAGTCGCGAACAGTCCACCGACGAGCGCGCGGCCGGCGTTTGGAATCGAGACATAGATGCGAACCTGCCGCGTCGCCGGATCCACAGTCGGATTGATGCGGGTCACGTGCCCGACGAATTGCCGCCCCGGGTAACCGCTGACGGTGAAGCTCACGGGAATGCCCGGCCGAATCGAGGCCAGCTGTTCCGTGGGGACAGACGCCTCGAGTCGCATCGACGAAGGATCCACGACGGTAACGACCGCCGTCCCGGCTTGCACGACGTCGCCGGCGGAGACGGGGCGTTCGCTGACGATTCCGCCGAACGGCGCGGTGATGACAGTGTTGCGAACCTGCCTCTCGGCGGACGCGAGGCGCGATTTCGCTTCTTCGAGAGCGGCGTTCGCCGCAATCGACGCGCGGCGCGACTGCTCGATGTCGCGCTCCGCGATCGCTCCGGCCGCAAGCAGCCGCTGATTTCTTGCCAGATCGCGCGTCGCAAGATCTGCGGCGCTGCGCGCGGACGTCACGCCGGAGCGCGCGGAGTTGTACGCGTCCGTAATCCCGCTGGCGTCGATACGCGCGAGCACAGCGCCGGCGCCGACGGAGCTGCCTTGCTCCACATAGGTCTGCGTGACGCTCCCGGTTATCTGCGAGCGGATCGATGCTTCGCGCTCCGGGAGCAAAGTGCCCGACAGAGCCGGACCAGTCGTCAACGTTCCGTTTGACGCAATCGCGATGTTTTCCGGTCCGATCGCCATCGCCTCGGAATCGGCCGTTGACGCTGCTTTGTCCTTGGAACCGCAAGCCACCAATGCCGCGGCGGCGAGCGGGACGAGTGAGGCTAGGGCGAATGATTTGTTCTTTCGCATCTTCTACTCTGGGGGAATGCCTGTCTGGGTTGGCTGCTGCTGCGATGTTGTCTGTGTTTTTGTCTGGCTCTGCGCTTGCTGCTGACTCGCGGCCTGCGCCGATGCGCTGCTTCCGCCCGATTGCAGCGGGAGGTGCGGAAGGAGCTCCAGCTTGACCCGCGCAACCTGAAGATTGCGCGCGGAGAGCGCGCGGTTCACGAGTGCCTGCTCGAGAAGAATCCGCGAATCGCTGAGCTCCAGCTGTGTCGAAAGGCCCTCGCGATAACGAACCTCGGCGATGGAATATGCCTTCGCCGCCTGCTCCGCGGTTCCGACGCTCGCGGTCCACGATGCACGCGCCTGATCATATGCATTGAGCGCGATCCGCGCATCGAGCGCGGCAAGCTTGCGCACCTGATCGTAGCGCGCCTGCGATTCGCGCAGACCGGCCTCCGCAACCATCTCTTCGCCGCGGATTCGCCCGCCGGTGAAGAGCGGAAACTGGGAGGCGATACCGACCGTCCAGTTGGGGCGGAAGCTCGCCGCTCCCGGAAATCCCGAAACCGGATACGCCACCGCTCCATATTGCGACGTCAGTGAGAGCGATGGAATGCGCTGCGCTTTCGCGACCCGCAGCTGACTGCGCTGCTGCCGCACTGCTTCACCCGCCTCGCGCACGGTCGCGCGGTTCGCCGCGGCAGTATCGCCAAGAGTGACCGTCGATGTTGTGGCATCGAAGCCGAGAGATGACTTGTCTTCGACTGACGTGGTGAGAGCGAGAGGTTCGTCGAGAGGAAGATTGAGCAGCTGCTTCAATCTGAAATACGCGACGTCGCGGTCTCCGCGTCGCTGAATTGCAATTGGCTGCTGGTTTGCGGCGGCAACCTGCGCTCTCAGTAAATCGAACTCCGAGACATTTCCAACGGAGCGCGACAGCTGCGTTTGCTTCAATACCGACTGTGTCTGAACGAGCGAAGATTCCGCGATGGCGACGAGACGATCGCCCAGCACCGCGTCGTAGTACGCCTGCGTTACGTCGAGGTGAAGCTGGGCGCGCTGCGCATCGAGCTCGATCTCCGCCGACTTGCGGCCGGCATCGGCGGCGGTGTTGAGCGCTGATATTCTGCCACCGGCGAACAGGTTCTGCGAGACCGCGATGCCGACGTTGTATTGATTCTTCTGACCGAACGGGAGATTGCTGAACCCGGAGCTGCCGCCGAGGCTGCAGCGTGAGGCGTTCTCGAGCCCGATGAGCCGCTCGGTTACAGACGCGGTCGCATCGCGAAGGTAGGCGTCGCAAGGTGGCGCGGGCGCCTTCGGCTTCGTCGTATCCACGGCGGGGCTCCCGAACAAACCCGAGTATTGCGATCTCAGCGTACGCGTGTAGGAAGCGGAGCCGGAGAGCTGCGGAAGGCGCTGGCTGCGCGCCTGAAGCTGCTGTCCGGTTCCGCGCATCACTCCGGCGCGAGCGATGCGGATCGCTTCGCTCTGAGACTCAGCGATGCGAATCGCTTCCGGCAGCGAGATTGCCACGGCATTTCGCGTGTCCGATGTCGCCTGCTGCGCGCCGAGGCGTGGCGCCGCGCCGATGAGCATTGTGAGGACTATCGCACGCGCCCCGCAACGAGCTCTTCGCTCGAGGAGCGGGGTGAATTTATTCATTCCCATTCAGCGGTTCTCGCGTTGGCTTATCTGGCCGTCGCACGCATCTGCGCGCTGACCCTTTCCGCCGCGCGGAACACGCGCAGCACGTTTTCACCCGCCAGCTTTCTCAAATCTGCGTCAGACCAGCCGCGGCGCGCGAGTTCGGCGAAGAGGTCCGGATATTTCGACACGTCCTCGAGGCCCAGCACGACATCGTCAATTCCGTCGAAGTCACCTCCGATTCCAATGTGGTCGGGTCCGACGATTTTTTTCACGTAATCGATCTGATTCGCAACCTGGGCGAGAGTCGCGCGCGGCTTGGGGTGCGCGGCCAGCCACGAGCTTCGGGCGGCCGCTGTGTCGGCGCCGCTGCGCCTTGCTTCGCGCATCGCCGCGCCGGCGGCACGGTCCCACGCTGCAACCTCGGGCGAGATGAATCCGGTGACGAAGGGAACCATCACCACCCCGCCATTCGCTGGCACACGGCGAAGGATGGAGTCGGGAACGTTGCGCGCGACATCAACGATCGCGCGCGCGGCCGAATGTGAGAAAATGACAGGCGACTTCGTGACGTCGAGCACGTTGCTCATCACGCCCGGCGAAACGTGCGCCAGATCGACGAGCATTCCGAGGCGGTTCATTTCGAGCACGACGCTGTCGCCGAACGGAGTCAAGCCGCCGTGGCGCGCGCTGTCGAGCGCGGCGTCCGCCCAGTCGAGTGTGACGTTGTGCGTCAGCGTCATATAGCGAACGCCGAGATCGTAATAGTCGCGCAGCAAGCCGAGCGAATTCTCGATTGCGTGTCCGCCCTCGAGGCCGAGCAGCGACGCGATTTTCTTCTTGTGGAAGATTCGCGGTATGTCGGCGGCCGTTAACGCCAACTCCAGCTTGTCGGGATACTTCGCGATCACGCGTCGAGCGATGTCGATCTGCTGCAGCTGCACCTTTGCGTATCCGGAGTCACGCCATTCCCCCGGCGTGTAAACGGACCAGAACTGCGCGCCGACCATTCCCTGCTTGAGCCGCTCGAAATCGGTGTGTCCGGGCGTATGCTTGCGGAGATCGTAAGCATCGACGTTGCTCGGCGCGGACTTGTCCTCGCGGATGCGCCAGGGAAGGTCGTTGTGACCGTCGATGAGCGGCGTAGTGGCGAGCACGTGTTTTGCGCGCGCCAGATACGGATCGTGCGACTGCGCGCCGGCGGTCGCGGCGACACAAAGCAGAGCCATTGGTGTACAGGCTATCAGGAGCAGACGAAGGGAACGCGTCATATGAGTGGTCGGCTTATGGAGTGCGGTTTTCTTCAGGGAGCGGAGATGTGTCGAGAATCTCGAGTGCTTCGGCCGCATCTTCTTCCGAAACTACCAGCCGAATCGGATGGAGCCACTGGAGCCAGGGCATCATACCACCGGCGTCGTCCCGCAGAAGCATCGACTCGATGCCGTTCGCTTCCAGCGCTGCCTGCGCGATGTAAGCTTCAGTCTCGCCGGTGAAGGTACGAATGACAAAATGGGATTCGGATGGCACAGCACCTGCCTCGTGTGGGAACACTCAGATGAAAGATAGCGCGAGAAGACTCTTCGACGTTGGCGTTGCCGCAGCATTGACTTCGGCGGTGTTGGCGATGGCCGGCTGCGGCCGAACGAATAAGACAGCCGACGTGGCGCAGGACAGCATCCTGGTAAAGGATGCCAACGTTGCCGAGCATAAAGTGGATACGGCGGCCGCGGCGTCAACGTTGGTGAGAGACAGGGGATCCGCCGCCGCCATCCCGGCGCTGACGAGTGGCGCGCCGGTCAAGCGTGCGCCTGCGTCCGCCGCGACAGAAGTTTCGCGCGGCACGCTGCAGCCCCCGGCTCGCGTGAACCCGACCCCTGTATTACCCGGGCGCGACACCGGAGCGGTCACTCTGCCGCCGCCGCGCATAGATCCTATGGTCGCCCCGCCAGTGCAGCGGCCGCCCCCGGTCACGCAGCCAGTCTCTCCGTCGCCGCCGGCAGTGCTTCAGCCGCCGGCGACTCCGAAAAAGGACTCGCTCAAACTTTAGAGCTTCTAGACCGCGGCCAGCGCCGGCGCCGGCTTCGCGGGCTCCCGCCCAGGCCGCCGCTCTCCCACCTGCTGCCGCCACATTGCGTAATAGAGCCCCATCATCTCCAGCAGCTCGGCGTGCGTTCCACTCTCGATGATCTGTCCGCGCTCCAGCACGTAGATTCGGTCGGCGTGAAGAACTGTCGAGAGCCGGTGGGCGATGAGTATCGTGATGACGCCCCCGCCGGAAGAGATGTCGCGCATGGTGCGGCTGATCTCTTCCTCGGTGAGCGAATCGAGTGACGATGTCGCTTCATCGAAAACCAGAAGGTGCGGACGGCGGAGCAGAGCGCGGGCGATAGAGAGCCGTTGCTTCTCGCCACCGGATACTTTGACTCCCCCTTCACCGATGACTGTGTCGAGACCCTTATCGGCCCGAGCAAGCAGAGTATGCGCGGCCGCCTTCCGAAGAACGTCAAAGCACTCTTCGTCCGTCGCGTTCGGATTCACGAACAACAGGTTCTCGCGAATCGTACCCGAGAAAAGCTGCGCGTCCTGGGTCACGAAGCCGATTCTCTCGCGCATCCGGTCGAGATCGACTTCCGTGCTCGGATAGCCGTTGTATAGTATGCGCCCCGTTTTCGGCGGGTACAGACCGACCAGCAGCTTGACGAGCGTCGTCTTCCCCGCTCCGGAAGGGCCGACGAACGCGATCGTATCCCCTCGCCCCACCTTGAATGAAATGTCGGTGAGCGCCGGAAGCGTCGCCGTCTGGTGGATGAATCCGACGTGCTCGAATGCGAGATTTTCGAGATCGTCCAGAGGCACCGGCTTCACCGGCTTCGGATCCTTCGGCGTGTTTAGAATTGTCTGGAAGTTCTCCAGCGACGCCTCGGTCTCGCGGTAAACGCCGATGATGTTCCCCAGCTCCTGCATCGGGCCGAAGATGAAGAACGAATAAAACAGCGTCGAGAAAAATTGGCCGATCGTGATCTTCCGCGCGAAAATCAGGTACAGCATCAGAAACAGAATGCACGTGCGGATGAAATTCACGAACGTGCCCTGAACGAAGCTGAGGCTGCGCAGGTACCGCACCTTCTTCAGCTCCAGCTTGAGAATCTTTTCCGTCGTCGCGTTCAGTCTCACCACCTCCTGCTCGGCGAGCCCGAGGCTCTTTACGAGCTCGATGTTTCGCAGCGACTCCGTCGTCGATCCGGCCAGCGCTGTCGTCTCGGCGACGATCACCTTCTGAATCGCCTTGATGCGGCGGCTGAGAATCGAGCTGAGCAGACCGAGGAGCGGGATCGTGGCGAAGAACGCGACCACGATCGCCCAGTGCACGCTGAAGCCATAGATGATGACGAACACCATCCCCACCAGGGTGGTGAAGAGAAGGTTGACCGAAAGCTGGATCAGCTTCTCGACGTCGGCCCGCGCCTTCTGAAGCTTTCCGAGCGTTTCGCCGCTGCGCTGATCCTCGAACACAGAGTATGGGAGCTCGAGCGAATGGCGAATTCCGTCGGAGTACATCTGGGCTCCGAGCCGCTGCGTGATGACGTTGACGAAATAGTCCTGAAAGTTCTTCGCCACGCGGGAGATGAACGCGACGCTCATCGCCAGGAAGAGCAGGAATCCGACGCCGTGGAAGAACTGACTTCGCGTCAGGTGATCGTACTTGGTCGCGTAGTCATCGATGATATGCCGGAAGATGAGCGGATCCAGAAATGAGAAAATCTGGTTCGTCGCCGCGAGCACGAGCGCGAGCAGCACGAGCTTCCGGTATTGCCGTATGTACGAGTAAAGCAGGCCCATTGGGGTCATACAGGGAGGATAAGCTGCAACCGGACGCGATGCGAGTTTGTCTCGCTCCTCCCCGCTCGCGTCGCGTCCAGTCGCCGTTATTTGATCTCTATCGGCCTGCCGATCGTCCACGGAACTCCCGCCGCATCGAGCGCGGCGTTGAGCACGGGGATCCGCTTCTGCAGCAGGTTGTTTAACCGTCCAACCTCACGCTGCAGGTCGGCGGTGGCCTGGTCAACCGTTTCCCGCTGATTCTGCGTCGGCGGTGATGTCACGTCGCCGATCTGGTCCGCGATGTTGTTGACACGCTCCTGCACCGAAGGCTGAACCAGATTGCGGTCATCCGACGCGCCATCCGCGGCTCCGCCCCGAATCTTTTTCAGAATCTCGGTGATCTCGCGGCCGACCGATTCCACCTGCTTGGAAACGGAATCCGAAGCGGGGCTGCTCTTCAACGCAGTGCGCGCGTCGCCTATCTCTTCGTTTAGCTGCTCGGCGGTTCTCACCGCCGCCTGCACCGCCGCCTGCAGTCTGCCGATGCGCACCCGCGTGTCGTACAGCTCGCTGTACTGTATGGGCGAAAGCGGCACGAGCGGATCCGGGCGAACCTCTACTCCAGTTTCCTTCGTCACGCCGCCTGGTCCTTTCAGCGTGAGACGCGCGGTGTAGTGGCCGGGAAGCACGAATGCTCCCGGAATCTCGCGCGTTCTTCCAGGCGCTGCGCCGGGAGCGGGCCGGACCGTGTATGGCGCCGGTCCACGGAGATCCCAGGTGACGCGGTGCATTCCGCGATTCTTGCTCGCGGTGAGGTCCCGCACCTTGCGTCCGGCGGAATCGAAAATGGACAGTGACAGGTCGCCTCCCTTCGCCATCGTATCGCGCACGAAGTAGGTGATCATTGCGCCATACGACGGGTTCGGCGCGGCGAACTGGCGGTCACCGAGCGCGCCGGCGGTCCCGCGCGCGCCTCCGGGAATGGCGCTGTTCGGGTTGTACTCCGTCATCGCCTTCGTCGGGAAGAGAGTGACCGCAGCGGACTGCGATTCCGCGAACCTCTCCAGCGGCGTGATGTCGTCAATGATGTAGATGCCGCGGCCGTGCGTGCCGATGACGAGATCGTTCTCGCGCGGTTGAATCACGATGTCGTGAACGGCAACGGTCGGGATGTTGTATTTGAGCTGCGTCCACGAGGCTCCGCCGTTCGGCGAATAGAAGGCGCCGAATTCCGTTCCCACAAAGAGCAGATTGGCGTTCCGCGGATGCTCGCGTATGACTTGCACCGATCCGCTCGCGGGAAGATTCGAAGTAATCGATGTCCAGTGCGCGCCGTAATCAACGCTCTTCATCACGTATGGCTTAAAGTCGTTGTTCCGGTGGTTGTCGAAGGTCGCGTACACCGTTCCTTCGGCACTCCGCGAAGCCACGACCCGGCTCACATACGTCTGCGACGGCACTCCAGGGAAAACGCCGACCCTTGTCCAGGTGGCACCGTCGTCCCGGGAAACGCTCACGAGTCCGTCGTCGGTCCCTACATATAGTAGTCCTTGCCTGAGCGGGCTCTCGTCGATCGTGCTGATGTTGCCGTAATCGGCGGTGCCCTGATGACGCGCGATCGCATCCTTGGGCTGCATTTTCCCCATTACCGGCAGGCTGTCGCGGCTGAGCTGGCGGGTGAGATCGCCGCCGAGCATCGTCCAGGCGTCGCCGCGCGAGGTGCTTTTGAAGAGGTAATTCGCCCCGAAGTAGATCGTGGTGTGATCGAACGGCGAGATGAGCATCGGCGAGCTCCAGTTCCAGCGGTAGGGCTTGCTGCCGAACTTCTCCACCGGCTTGATGGTTTTTTGCTCGCCGGTTTTTACGTCGAAGCGGACGATGTCGCCGCCCTGCGATTCGCCGTACACCGTGTTCGGATCGGTGGGGTCGATCATCGCGTAGAAGCCGTCGCCGCCCGTCGTCGCGTACCAATCATCATTGGTGATGCCGCGGCGATTTCTCGTCTGGCTCGGCCCGGCCCAACTGTTGTTGTCCTGCAATCCGCCGTAAACGTAGTAATACGGCTCGCGATTGTCGGTCGCGATAGCGTAGTACTGGCTGACGGGGAGATTGGGAACGAAATCCACGGTGCGGGCGCGGTCGTGCGTGATATAAACGCCGCCGTCGCAGCCGATGATGATGTGATTCGGATCGGTCGGGTCGATCCACATCGCGTGATGATCCGAGTGCGCCGCGGTGCCGGTCGTCGTGAACGTGCGGCCGGCGTCGTTCGAAACCTGAAGCTGCACTCCCATGAAGTAAATGCGATCGGGATTCGTAGGATCGACGCGAACCTG
>JALYYD010000073.1 GCA_030946775.1 Gemmatimonadota bacterium | reverse complement strand
GCTTGAGCCTCCCCCGCAACGACGCTTCGTGTATCCCGCCTGATTCGTCGCGCACAGTCCAGATGCCGCCGGTGCCGTTGGTGACTACCGCCTTCCTCTGGTTCTCCGGCGGCCCGCTCACTCGCCGTCCTCATCGCGCGCGACATCGTACCACGGCCGCGTACTATCCGCGTCGCCGATCAGCTTGTCGAGCTCTGCTTTTACGTCGTTGAGCAACATCTGCTCGATCGGCCTGCGAGCATCGGCTTCAGTCGCGCCGCGGCCGAGGTACTGAGTCTCGAGATGGCCGCCGGCGACGGGATCGCCCTGCCGCCATCTCACGAACAGGATGTACGACGAAAAAGCGCTGTCGCGCTCGCCGCCGGCATCGGTGATGATCTCGACGCTGTACGACGCGCCGTCGCGTCCCTCGAAAGCGGCGGGGCGATTGTGCACCGCTATGTATCCGCCAAGAGTGTTGGCGTCGCCCTTCGAATGATCTGCCGGAAGAAACTGCCCCATCAGCGGCGGCGGGCGCCCACCATCTCCTTGATGACGTTGCCGGTGAGGAATGCCACATTCGCGGGGCGCTCGGCCAGCCGTCTCATCAGGTACGGGTACCACTGCGTTCCGAACGGCACGTAAACGCGCATCCGGTATCCGTCGCGCACGAGCTGGTCCTGCAGGTCCCGCCGCACGCCGTACAGCATCTGAAATTCATAGCGCGACGAATCGATCACGTTTTCCCTCGCGAACTTCCTGGCCTCGCGGACGATCGCCTCGTCGTGCGTAGCGATGCCGGGATAGTTCCCGTGCAGCATCAGCTCGCGCATGCACTTGAGATAGCTCTCGTCAACCTCGCTCTTTTCCGCGTAGGCAACGGTATCGGGCTCCTTGTAGGCGCCCTTGCAGATGCGCACCCGCGCCTTGAGCCGATTGGCGTGCTCGACGTCGGCGAACGTCCGATACAAGTAGCTCTGCAGGACGATTCCGACATTCTCGCGGTACGCGGGGAAGAGGCGGTGCTCGAACAGGTCCAGCGTTCGCTGCGTGTAATCGCTCCCTTCCATATCGAGACGCACAAAGGTGTTGTGCATCGCGGCCCGATCGAGAATGTCCTGCATTATCCGCGTGCACAGCTGCTCCGAAATGTCGAGGCCCATCGCAGTGAGCTTTACGGAGACATTGGCGTCCAGCCCGCGCTCCTTGATCGCGTCGAGCATCATCGTGTACTCGCGGCCTGCGGCGCGCGCTTCAGATTCGTTGTGCACGCTCTCGCCCAGCAGGTCGAGCGACGCGGTGATCCCCTTCGCGTTCAGTTTTTCGACTGCGTCGAGCGCAGTGGCGAGAGTTTCGCCGGCGACGAATCTGTTGGCGAAGGATTTTGCCAGACGGTTCTTCCGCACGAAGCGGAATACCTGCTGCTGATTGGAGAGATATAGAAGAGCGCTGCGAAGCATTTACAGAGTTTTGTTTTTTGTTAGTGGGTGGCGCTGCCGCGCGTATCGAGCATTCGTAACACGGGGAAAGTTTTCCCGCGCGCGAGCTCGGAGTCGAAAAAGTTCCAATCAACCAAGCCGTCGTCGCTCTCCGGCTCGAGCAGATAAACACCGAGCAAACCCCTCGGCTGTGACGTCTTGACGATGAAAGACCCGGCGGGAATCGTCTGCCGGGTGTGCGTCCACGAGCCTTTGAGGCGCGTCTCGTGATGGCCCTGGAACGCGCGAGGTGCAGTGATGACGGAATCGATCACGAAGGACTCGACCATTCCGGTCCAGTCCGACGCGAGCTTTTCAACGGCGAGGCCGTGCATTCGAAGCCGGGCGGCGATCGCCGTATCCCCCGCCGGCAGCGCATATGAAGATGGAGGAACTTGTTCCAGCGTCGGCGAGAACCGAACGAACAGCGGCATTCTCACCGTCGTGTAACGCCCCGTGCGACGGTATCCCTTCTTGACTCCCGGTTCCGATGAAGCCGAATCGGTTCTCTCGAGCGTTTCGGCGATGACGCCGGCCGTATCCGGCGTGGACGTAAGCTCCGACCGGATCGGAATCATCTGCACCGCGTCGGACCCGCGCGCCCACGCTCGCTGTTGCTCGTCGGCGCGCGCGGAGAGCGCGAGAATCGCCGGCGCTTTCTCCGCTACGAGCGACAGAATCTCCTGCACGAAATGATACGTCGTTGCAATGCGCAGCTGCAGCGGATCGTGCGAGAACGCTTCGCTCAGGATCGCAATGCGGCCGCGAAGCCCGTAGTAGTTCGTCCCGAACCTCGGCCGCGAATCGAACGTCACCCAACCCTTCGACAACGTATCGTCGGAGATGAAATCTCCGTAGTCGAATGTGCGCGCCGCTCTCCTGGTCAGCATCCGCTCGCGAATTATCAGAAGGAGTGAATCACGCGCGTAAACGCCGCCGAAGGCCGCGGCAGGATTCAGCGACGGGGCGTAGGTGAGACTGTAACCGTGGTAGCTGCCGTCGGTTGTGTGCAGATCGACGAATACGTCCGGATCCCACGCGTTGAACATAGCCAGCGACGCGCGCGTTTCCGGA
This sequence comes from Gemmatimonadota bacterium, assembly GCA_030946775.1. Lineage (GTDB taxonomy): Bacteria > Gemmatimonadota > Gemmatimonadetes > Gemmatimonadales > Gemmatimonadaceae > UBA4720. The sequence continues at coordinate 350 of JALYYD010000073.1, read as the reverse complement.
GCTTCCGCCTTGACGTAGTCACGATTGAGGTCGAGCCCCTGCGCGTTCGCTCTCGTCCCAACCATCTCCGGACCGTTCTGCTCGGTTCGGTTCACCGACTGCGACGCGAATCGCTCATTGCCGTCCGCGTTGTAGATCGGGACGACGATCAGAACTACCGAATCGATCACGCTGTGCCGCGCCGACAGAAGATCGCGAGATAGAGCCAGCATCGCGTCCTTTCCTTCGACCTCTCCAGCGTGGATGTTCCCCTGCACATACACGATCGGGCGATGGAGAGCCTTCGCTTCGGCAGGTGTCGTAACTACTGGATGCGAAAGGATCAGATACGGGATGTCCCGCCCCTCGTT
>JALYYD010000048.1 GCA_030946775.1 Gemmatimonadota bacterium | reverse complement strand
GTCATCGGCGGGATAATGGAGCACATCGAGGACGCGGGGATACATTCCGGAGACTCGGCGTGCGTGCTGCCGCCGTACCTGATCGAGAAAGCGCATCTCGATACGATGCGCGTTCAGACAGTCGCGCTGGCGAAGGCGCTCGGCGTCGTTGGCTTGATTAACGTCCAGTATGCGGTGCGCGACGGGGTGGTGTACATCCTGGAGGTGAACCCGCGCGGGAGCCGGACGGTACCGTTCGTGTCCAAGGCAATCGGGGTTCCGCTCGCCGCGTACGCCGCGCGTGTGATGCTGGGCGAAACGCTGGAGCAGGTTGGGTTGTCGGAGGAGATATTACCGCCGTACGTCTCGGTGAAGGAGGCCGTATTCCCATTCAACAAGTTCCGGGAGTTCGATCCCATTCTCGGGCCGGAGATGCGCTCGACGGGAGAGGTGATGGGGATCAGTGATTCGTTCGGGGACGCCTTCGGAAAAGCGGAGATCGCCGCGGACAACAAGCTTCCCGCGAGCGGTGCGGTGCTGGTGACGGTCGTGGACACCGACAAGGCGCCGGCGACGCGCATCGTCCGCCGGTTTCACGAGATGGGGTTCAGCATCCTCGCCACTTCCGGCACGGCGAGGCACTTGGCGAGCGAAGGGATTCCAGTGACTGCGATCAAGAAGGTTCACCAGGGAAGCCCGAACGGTTTGGAGCTCATCCTCCGCGGCGACGTGCAGCTGCTGATCAATACTCCGCTTGGTAAGGATTCGCAGCGCGACGACTACACGATGCGGCAGGCGGCGATCGCCAACCGTATCGCCTACACGACGACTCTCTCGGCGGCAAGGGCGGCGTGCGACGCCATCGCCGCAGCGCGCTCGCGTCCGGCGGCGGTCAGATCGCTGCAGGAATGGCACGCGCTTCTCCCCAGAACAGTGAGCGTTTGATGGCAGAACCATTCATTCACGAGTCGGCGTACGTGGACGACGGCGCGCGGATCGGCGACGACACCAGGGTCTGGCACTTCTGTCACGTCCTCGGCGGGGCGCAAATCGGCAGCCGCTGCTCGCTCGGGCAGAACGTAGTAGTCATGAATGGCGTCAAGATCGGCGACAACGTGAAGATCCAGAACAACGTCTCCGTGTACGAGGGGGTCGAGCTCGAGGATGATGTGTTTTGCGGCCCATCAATGGTCTTCACGAACGTCAACAATCCGCGCAGCCACGTCTCGCGAAAGGACGAATACCTGCGCACGCTGGTGAAGCGCGGTGCGACGATCGGTGCCAACGCGACAATCGTGTGCGGCTCGACGCTGGGCGAATACTCGTTCGTTGGGGCGGGATCAGTGGTGACGGGCAACGTTGCACCGTACGCGCTCGTTGTCGGTGTCCCCGCGAAGCGGATCGGATGGATGTGCCAGTGCGGCGAGCGACTTCCCGACGACGGCGTTGGGACGTGCGCGAGATGCGGTACGACGTACGAGCAAGATGGTGCGAACATTCGCCGCGCGGGAGCCAAGTGACGCCGGCAAAGCATTTTCGTGTAGCGCTCGTTGGGTGCGGGAGGATCAGCGGAAATCACTTCGACGCGATTGCCAAGGTTGACGGGCTCGAGCTGACCGCGGTTTGCGACATCGTTGAGGAGCGCGCGAAGTCTGCGGGCGAAAAGAACGGAGTCCCGTGGTTCACCGAATACTCGAAGATGCTCGCCGACGCCGAGTGTGATGTCGTCGTCGTCGCGACGCCGTCGGGGCTTCATCCAGAGCACGGAGTGATGGCGGCGGAAGCGAGGAAGCACGTCGTGTCCGAGAAGCCGATGGCAATCTCGCTCGCCGGTGCCGACCGGCTGGTTGACGCGTGCGACAAGGCGCGGGTGAATCTCTTCGTTGTGAAGCAGAACCGTCTCAACGCGCCGGTGCAGCTGGTGAAGCGAGCGATCGACAAGGGGCGCTTCGGAAAGATCTATCTTGCCAACACGACCGTGCTCTGGGCGCGGCCGCAGGAGTACTACGACCAGGCGTCGTGGCGCGGCACGAAGGCGATGGATGGCGGCGCGTTCATGAACCAGGCGTCGCATTACGTTGATCTCATCCAGTGGCTCGGCGGTCCGGTGGAGTCGGTCGTTGCAAAGACAGCGACGATGGCGCGAAGGATCGAGACGGAGGACACCGGCGTCGCGGTGATGAAATTCGCCTCGGGCGCGATCGGCACGATCGAGGTGACGATGCTCACCTATCCGAAGAATCTCGAAGGGTCTCTCACGATTCTCGGTGAGAAGGGAACTGTGAAGATCGGTGGCACGGCGGTAAACAAGGTCGAGCACTGGGAATTTGCCGAGCCAGATCCGGACGACGCCCTCGTGGAGGCATCGTCGAGCAACCCGCCGAACGTTTACGGCTATGGCCACGAGGGCTATTACCGAAATGTCACCGCGGTGCTGAGAGGAGAAGGAAAAGCCGAGACTGACGGAAGAGCCGGACGCAAGTCGCTCGAGCTTATCCTTGCAATTTATCGCGCTGCCAAGACAGGGACGGAAGTAAGGCTTCCTCTCGAAGAGTAGGCGTTCAGAAGCATCCGAAAAGGTTGACCCGCCCCTCTGAAATCACGCATTATTACAAGTTCATTCCAAATCAAATGGCCGTACCTCTTCTAGATCTCAAAGCGCAGCACAAGAGCATCCGCGAAGAAGTCGTTTCGTCGATGATGAAAATCGTTGACGACCAGGCTTTCATTCTCGGCGACTCCGTCAAGGCGTTCGAGGCAGACGTCGCGAAGTACTGCAACGTCCGTCACGCCATCGGCTGCGCCAACGGCACCGACGCGATCCTGCTCGCGCTGCGCGCGCTCGACGTCGGCCACGGCGACGAAGTCGTCACGACTCCGTTCACGTTCTTTGCTACCGCCGGTGCAATCCACAATGTCGGCGCCAAGCCGGTGTTCGCCGACATCGATCCAGACACGTTCAACATCTCGCCCGAGGCGGCGGGCGCGGCGGTGACTGCGTTGACGAAGGCCGTCATCCCGGTCGATCTCTTCGGCCAGATGGCGGCGTTGGAAAACGTTCGCGCTCACGTCGGCAATCTTCCCATCGTAGAAGATGCTGCGCAGTCCATCGGTGCGAAGCGCAAGATCGACGGCAAGTCGGTCAAAGCGGGTGAAGCGGCGACGATCGGCACGTTCAGCTTTTTCCCCTCCAAGAATCTTGGCGGTTACGGGGACGGCGGGATGATTGTGACGCAGGACGACACGCTGGCGATGCGCCTGCGCCGGCTTCGCGTCCACGGCGGCGAGAAGACTTACTACCACGAGGAAGTCGGATACAACAGCCGGCTCGACGCGCTCCAGGCGGCGGTGCTCGGCGCCAAGCTCGCGCATCTAGAGGGCTGGAGCGCCGCGCGGAGAAAGAACGCCGAATATTACAACAAGGCGTTCTCCGATCTTTCGGACGTGCGCATTCCGACGGTGGAGGCGGCCAACGAGTCCATCTACAACCAGTACACGCTGCGCGTCAACAACCGCGACGGGCTGCAGGCGCACCTGAAAACGGCGGGCATCGGCAATTCGGTCTACTATCCGCTGCCGCTGCATCTCCAGCCGTGCTTCGCGTACCTTGGCTACAAGCAGGGCGCGTTTCCCGAGAGCGAGAGGGCGAGCGCGGAAGTTCTGTCGCTCCCCGTTTACCCCGAGCTAACGCAGTCGCAGCTCGACGAAGTGATCGGAGCCGTGCGCGGCTTCTACGGCTCCTGATTCCCAACAGAGAAAAAATGAAAGAGCAGCTGCTGAAGAAGATCGACGACCGCACGGCATGCGTCGCCGTCGTCGGACTTGGATACGTCGGCCTTCCGCTCGCTCTCGAGTTCGCCGAGGCTGGTTTCCGGGTCATCGGCTACGACGTGAGCGAGCGTGTGACGAAGGGGCTGATGTCGGGCAAGTCGCACATCCAGGACGTTTCTCACGACCTCCTCAAGAAGCATGTAAAATCGGGAAAGTTTCTCGCCACGACCGATGAGGCGAAGCTGCGGGAGGCCGACGCAATTTCCATCGCCGTCCCGACTCCGTTGGCGAAGACGCGCGATCCTGATATGACCTATGTGCTCGCCGCCGCTGACGCGATCGCGCGGAATGCGCATTCCGGATTGGTGATCGTCCTCGAGAGCACGACGTATCCTGGCACGACGCGCGAGCTGATGCAGCCGCGCCTCGAGGCGGCCGGTCTCGTCGTCGGTGAAGACGTTTTCCTCGCGTTCAGCCCCGAGCGCGTCGATCCTGGCAACCTGAAGTGGACGACGAAGAATACGCCCAAGGTCGTCGGCGGTATCACACCCGCGTGCACCGAGGTAGCCGCCGCACTGTATGCGTCGTGTCTCGAATCCATTGTCCCCGTCTCCACAACTGAGACGGCAGAGCTCGTGAAGCTGCTCGAGAACACTTTCCGCGCCGTGAACATCGGGCTCGTCAACGAGATGGCAATCGTTTGCGACAAGCTCGGGGTCAACGTCTGGGAAGTGATCGACGCCGCGGCAACGAAGCCGTTCGGATTCATGAAGTTCACGCCGGGCCCTGGCATCGGCGGCCACTGCATTCCGCTCGATCCGCACTATCTCGCGTGGAAGATGCGGACGCTGAATTACAAAACGCGCTTCATCGACCTGGCGAGCGAGATCAACAGCGCGATGCCGGCGATCGTCGTGGAGAAAGTCAGCCGCGCTCTGAATGAAGACAAAAAGGCCATCAACGGCAGCAACATTCTCGTCCTCGGTGTCGCGTACAAGAAGGACATCGACGACATGCGCGAGAGTCCCGCGCTCGATGTCATCAAGCTGCTCGAGCAGCAGGGCGGCGAGGTGAGCTTTCACGACCCGTACGTGGCGTCATTCCGCGAAGACGGAGAGACCCACACCGGTGTGGCTCTCACCGACGAAGCTCTACGCAGCGCCGACGCAGTAGTGATCGTCACCGATCACAGCAACGTGGATTACCAGCGCGTCGTCGCGCTGGCGCCGATCGTCGTCGACACCCGGAACGTCACCGCCGGCCTCGCCGAGGGGAAGGCCCGCATCGTCTCGCTCGCGTCGCATCGGGTGCAGCCGCTCGCGACTGTCTAGCAGCGGAGCCAGAGCGTGAAAATCTGCGTCATCGGCTCGGGTTATGTCGGCCTGGTAGTCGGCGCGTGCCTCGCCGAGACCGGCAATGACGTCTGCTGCGCGGACATCGACGAGGCCAAGATCGATGCGCTGAAGAACAATGTCATCCCGATATTCGAACCGGGCCTTGCCGCGCTGGTCGAACGCAATCAACGCGAGGGGCGGCTGTCGTTCACGAGCGACATTGCGGGAGCGGTTGCCGGCGTCGAGGTGATTTTCATCGCCGTCGGCACTCCTCCGGGCGAGGACGGATCCGCGGACCTGCAGCACGTGCTCGCCGTCGCGCGCCTTATCGGGTCGCACATCACGCGCGACACCGTCGTGGTCACGAAGTCCACCGTCCCCGTCGGCACCGCGGAGAAAGTCTCGGCAGAGATATCGAAGCACGCAAAGCATCCGTTCTACCTTTGCAGTAATCCGGAATTCCTGAAAGAGGGCGCCGCCGTCGAGGATTTTCTCAAGCCCGATCGCGTCGTGCTCGGCGTGGATTCCGCGCAGGCGCGGAGGACGATGTCGGAGCTCTACTCACCGTTCGTGCGCAGCGGACAGCCGATCATTCTGATGGACATTCCCTCTGCGGAGATGACGAAGTACGCCGCGAACGGAATGCTGGCGGCGCGAATCTCGTTCATGAACGAGATGGCGAATCTGTGCGAGAAGGTCGGCGCCAACGTCGACTCGGTGCGACGGGGGATCGGCAGCGACTCGCGGATCGGCAGCTCGTTCCTGTTTCCCGGGCCCGGCTACGGCGGCTCTTGTTTCCCAAAGGATGTGAAGGCGCTGGTGCGCACAGCCGACGAGCTCGGCGTGCCCCTCGACGTTCTGCGCGGCGTCGAAAGCGCCAACGAGCGGCAGAAGCACGTCGTCGTTGGAAAGGTGAAGGCTGCGCTCGGCGGAAAGCTCTCCGGGGTTCGCGTCGCGCTTTGGGGATTGGCCTTCAAGCCGCGCACCGATGACATGCGTGAGGCCCCATCGCTGGCGATAATCGATGATCTTCTGGCTGAAGGGGTGACGATTTGCGCCCACGACCCGGTGGCGATGGAGCAGTGCCGGGCGATCATCGGCAACCGTATTGAGTACGCTGAGACTAATTATGATGCGCTCGAAGGCGCCGAAGCCCTCGTTATCGTCACCGATTGGCACGAGTACCGGCACCCTGACTTCGAGCGCATCAAGCGCACTCTGAAGCGCCCAATCGTGGTCGACGGGCGCAATCTTTATGAGCTCGAGAAGATGAAAGACGTCGGATTGCGCTACTATTCGATTGGCCGGCAAACGGCATGAACCCGACTCACCGCTCACGTGTAACAGGATCGATGACCCTTAGAATCACATTCGCCGCGCTGGCTCTGTTCCTCGCGGCCTGCAAGCCGACATTCGATCCAAAGACGTACCCCAGCTCCGACAAGCTTTACGAAGCGGCGATGAAGGAGTTCAGGGCGCATCACTGGGAAAACGCCGGGAAGGCATTCGAGAAGCTCACGACCGACCTCGGCATCCGCGACCCTCGGCTGCCCTCCGTCTACTACTACCTCGGCGAGACGCAGGCCAATCAGTCGATGCACCTGCTTGCGGCGACGACGTTCAACCGCCTTGTGGACGCATTTCCGCAGGACACGCTCGTGGACGACGCATTGTTCGCTTCGGGGCGCTCGTATGAGAAGCTGTGGAGAAAACCGTCGCTCGACGCGCAGTACGGTCAGTCGGCCATAACCGCCTACGAGTCGCTGATAACGGTTTCGCCCGACGGCCCCTACGCCGCGCGCGCGAACGAGTCGCTGTCGACGCTCGACAACTGGTTTGCGATCAAGGACTACGACACCGGATATCTGTATCTGAAGCGGAAGGCGTACGATTCGGCGATCATCTACTTCAAGGACGTCATTCGTCTCCACCCGAATGCTCCCAAAACGCGGGAAGCGTATCTCCGTCTGGTGGAGGCCTACCGGGCGATCAAGTACGCCGACGACGCGCGGGAAGCCTGCGATGCGATGAGCAAGGCGTATCCGAGCGATCGCCAGGTTCGCGAGACTTGCGGTACGGCGGTACCGACGGCGGCCAAGTAGGGAGCGTGCGAGTCGGCGTTTATGGCGGCACGTTCGACCCGCCGCACACGGGCCACCTGATTCTCGCGGCCGACGCCTTACGCAATCTCGATCTTCACCGGCTCCTCTTCGTACCAGCGGCGACACAGCCCTTCAAGACGGGAAAAACGGGGGGTGCGCCGCCGGAAGCCCGGCTGGAGATGGTCCGGCTGGCTGTCGGGGGGCAAAAATCATTCGGGGTGGAGACGGTCGA
>JALYYD010000033.1 GCA_030946775.1 Gemmatimonadota bacterium | reverse complement strand
CTCTCACGGTGCGGCAGAACAGTGACATTCGGGTTCACGTCGCGAAGCCGCTCGATCGCGGAGTCCGTTTTCTTTCTGCCGACGCTGTGCGATCCGTGGAGAATCTGGCGATGGAGATTCGACATATCTACTTCGTCGAAATCAACAACGCCGAGCGTTCCCACTCCCGCGGCTGCGAGGTAAACGAGCACCGGCGATCCAAGTCCGCCCGCGCCGACGACGAGCACCTTCGAACTCTTCAGCGCGCGCTGCCCCTCCTCGCCGACCTGCGGAAGGAGAATGTGCCTGCTATAGCGAATCAGCTCGTCGGCGGAAAGCGCCTCCGCCTGCGCCGACAATGCCAGCTTCTCCAATGGTATATTGACCTCGCCGGGGAGAGATGAGCCGTGCGCGTACGCTAACCATTGTACGTCCGGGCAGCAACCGCTCGCACAGGAAGAGAACGGGGATGATTCCAGAAATAACGTGAGCCACCCAATCGGACTCGGATTGCTGCGCAGGCAGTCCGCGGAATCCAAGGAAGCAACTTGGAGCGAGCGGATCGCGGCGCTCAAGTACGTTCCGCCACTAGGCAAGGCGATCTGGCGCACGCATCGCGGCTACGCGTTCGCGATGATCGTGCTGCGCGTACTTCGCGCATTCGTGCCGGTGTCGGTATTCTGGGTCGGCAAGCTCATTCTAGATTCGGTGATCGCCGCGCGCGCGGGACACGGGACGCTCGCGCCGGTCTGGAAGTACGTCGCCCTCGAGATCATCCTGGTTCTTGCCGGCGAGATTTTTGCGCGAACGTCTTCGCTCGTCGAGAGCCTCCTCAGCGATCTCTTCTCCAACGAGATGAGCGTGCAGCTGATGCAGCACGCGGCGACGCTCGACCTGGCGCAGTTCGAGGATCCGGCGTTCTACGATCACCTCGAGCGAGCGCGCCGGCAGACCGTGGGAAGAATAGCGCTGCTGACGATTCTCCTTTCGATGAGCCAGGACTTCATCACGCTCATCACGCTCGCCGGCGCTCTCATCGCCTACAGTCCGTGGCTGCTCCTCCTTCTCGCCGTCGCGGTGCTGCCGAGCTTCCTCGGCGAGACACACTACGCATCGCTCGGCTACTCGCTGCTCTTCCGCTGGACCCCCGAGCGGCGGCAGCTCGACTACCTGCGATACGTCGGCGCGAGCAATGTAACCGCGAAGGAAGTGCAGATGTTCGGCCTCGCGCCGTGGCTGGCGGAGCGCTACCGCGTACTGGCGCAGAAATTTTACGAGGAGAACAAGGCGCTCTCGATTCGGCGCGGGCTGGTGAGCGCGCTGCTGTCTATTCTGGGCACGATTGGATACTACGCGGCGTACGTGATCATTCTGCTTCGCGCGGTGCACGGCGACATCACGATTGGAATGCTGACGTTCCTTGCCGCGTCGTTCGGGCGCGGACGCGACGTGATCCAGAGCATACTGCTGTCGGCGAGCAGCGTGTACGAGCAGGCCCTTTACCTGCGCGACCTGTTCCTGTTTCTCGGTCTCAAGCCGACGATAGTTTCAGTCCCTGATGCGCGCGCGATCCCGAAGCCGCTGCGCGAAGGGTTCGTATTCGAGGGTGTGGGATTCCGTTATCCGGGCAGCGAGCGATGGGCGCTGAGAAACGTGGATCTCGCCCTCAAGCCGGGAGAGCGTATCGCGCTCGTGGGCGAGAACGGCGCCGGCAAGACGACAATCACGAAGCTGCTCGCTCGGCTGTACGATCCGACGGAGGGGCGCATCACGCTCGACGGAGTGGATCTCCGCGAATACGATCTCGCCGAAGTGCGGCGGACGATCGGTGTGATCTTCCAGGACTTCGTGCGCTACGATATGCGCTTCGACGAGAACATCGGAGTCGGCGAGATTGATTCAGTGCGCGCCGAGCTCGATGCGCCGGACACTGCGACCCCGCAGAGCATCATCACCGCAGCCGACAACTCGCTCGCCGCGTCTCTGCTCCCCCGTTTCGAGAAGGGATACCAGCAGATGCTCGGAAAGCGGTTTGACGACGGGGTGGATCTCTCCGGCGGCGAATGGCAGAAGATCGCGCTAGCGCGTGCCTATATGCGCGACGCGCAGGTGTTGATCCTCGACGAGCCGACGGCGGCGCTCGACGCGCGCGCCGAGTACGAAGTGTTTTTGCGATTCTCGGAGCTGGTAGCAGGACGAATGGCGGTCCTGATATCGCACCGATTCTCGACGGTGCGAATGGCCGACCGGATCATCGTGCTCCGCCACGGCCGCGTGGAAGAGGAAGGGTCGCACGATGAGCTGCTCGTCAAGAAGGGATTGTACGAGGAGCTGTTTTCGATGCAGGCGGCCGGCTACAGATAACTGCAACAGAACTGGATGCGAGGGCTGAGTAGGTAAGATCTGAGGGCGGAGGCGACCGCCGCAGGACCGTCCGGCTCGTTGTCGGAATGAAGCGAACGGTCTTGCGGTCGTACCCTAAACCCTCGCCCCTTACCTACACACAACTCGCATCCTGTTCAGTTGCAGTTTGATCATTGCAGATATTTCGTGAACCACCCCTGCACCTGATTCCACCACAGCTGCTGATTCTGCGGCTTGAGCACCCAGTGACCCTCGTCCGGGAAAATTATCAGCCGCGACGGAACGCCCTGCCGCTGAAGCGCTGTGAACAGCGACATCGCCTCACTCGACGGAATCCGGTAGTCGAGCTCACCGTGAACGACGAGCTGCGGGACGTGGAAGTTCGCCGCGAAGAGATGGGGTGAGAACTTCCTGTACTGCGATTCCATCAGCTTGGGATCCCAGTATGGCCCGCCGTATTCGAAGTCCGGGAACCAGACCTCTTCTGTCGCGCCATACATGTTCTCCAGATTAAAAACGCCGTCGTGCGTGAACAGCGCCTTGAACCTGCTAGCCATCGGATGGCCGGCGATCCAGTTCACCGCGTAGCCACCCCAAGATCCGCCGGCAGCTCCCATTCTTGTCGAGTCAAGCCAGCTATTGTTGGCGAGAGCGGCGGTGAGTCCGTTGTCGAGATCGGTGAACACCTTTCCGCCCCAATCGAGACTGATTCCCTTCGTGAACGCCGCGCCGTAACCGAATGAGCCGCGGGGATTGATGGCGACGATTCCGAATCCCGGAGCGGCGAACATCTGGTAGTTCCAGCGCGAATGCCACTGGTCGGCCCACTCACCCTGCGGTCCGCCGTGAATGAGAAACAGCACCGGGAATTTCTTGCCGGCTTCGTACTGCGGCGGCTTGATGACGAATCCCTGAACGCTGTCGCCATTCGCGCCCTTGAACCAGAACTCTTCGATCGGGTTCAGCTTCAGCTGCGCGAGCAGCGCGTCGTTGTCGTGCGTGAGCCTACGCGTTCCCGTGACGCCCTTCGGTCCCACCGTTGCGACAGACAGATCGGTGGGATGATTCGCTGCTTCCTGTAGCCACGCGATCGTTTTTCCATCGGATGAAACGGAGAGCGCGCTGTTGTTGCCGGCACTCACCAAGGCCTCCGGTGAGTCTCTCCAACCGGAGCACCGCGGAACCACGTTGACTTGGCTGACAGTAATAGACTTCGGGCACACCGAACGCTCGAGCCGATAGATCTTCGTGTGCGATGCATCGACCGCCCCGATGTATATGTTGTGGCCATCGGGTGAATACGTGTAGCTGTCCGAATTGCGGTCCCACTTCGGCAGCAGCTCGCGCGACTGACCGGTCGCGCGGTCGTACGCCATCAGCCGCACCCGGTCGGATTCATACCCCGGCGTCGCCTGAGAGCCGTAGATGATCGTTCTTCCGTCGGGAGAATAAACCGGATTCTGATCCGCGCCCTTGTTCGACGCGGTGATCACCGTCGGCCGTCCGCCGGCAGTCTCGGCTGGCCAATCTCGCGGGTCGAGCTTGACGATGTAGAGGTTGATGTCCGTTGACCACGCATCTTCCCTCCCCTGATCCTTTGCCGTGAACGCGATCTCCTTGCCGTCGGGGGAGAACGAGTAGCCCTCGCTGCCGCCGAACGGTCCAGGCGGGACGTCGTACGCCGCGTGCGGCGTCACATCGCGCAGCCCGCTTCCATCGGGACCGACAACGAAAAGGTGCGCCCGAGTGGCAGGCGTCCACGCGTTCCAGTGGCGGTACATCAGATTGTCCGTGATGATCGCCTTCACCTTCATCGTGTCGGCGGCCTTTGCACGCGCGACATCGCAGGCGTCGGTGGCGCAGTCGGGGTAAACTCCAGAGACGAACGCGATCCTGTCACCTGTCGGCGCCCACACCGGACCCGACGCGCCATCCTGCAGCGACGTGAGCTGTTTTCTGTTGCCGCCGGAAATGTCAGCGACCCAAAGCTGTCCGCCCGACGTGTACGCGATCCACTTACCGTCCGGCGACCACCGCGCTTCCTGCACCGCGCTGCTCGCGTCGGGGAACTGGCGCACTGCGCCGCCCGCGACAGACTGAATCACGCTCACCGTCTTCCGCTTGTTCGCGGCAAGATCGGTCGAGCGGACGGTGTAAAGAACCCACTTCCCGTCCGGCGAGAGCTGCGGATCGCCGATTGCCTTCACCGACTCGAAGTCGTGAATCGTGATCGGGCGCTGCGCCTGCGCGCGCGAGACTCCGATCGGAGCGATCGCCGCGAAGGCGGCGAATACGAATGCTGATTTCAGTCTGCGCATCTGGATTACCGGTTTGAAGAAGGATTTGTGCGTAAGCGTCACTGCCCCGCCAGATAAATGCCGTTGAAGAAGAGCTTGAAGGTTCCGTGCGGCTGCGAACGGAAATACGGATCGGGACCATACAGCACCAGTGTTCCCTTCCCGACTTTTGCTTCGACGATCTCCGTCGCTCCGTTCAGGTACCGCTGACCCCACGCCCATCCGCTTCGCAGCGGCGCCGGCGTGTCCACCCACGCCACACGTCTTACCCCAGCAGCTTCCGCGCCGGAAAGAAGCTTGAAAGCCGGCGAGTTGTAGTGGTACATGTCGGCAACCCCGCGCATTCCGTAGGCGAGCGCGTCAGTGGTATCTACGTGGACGCGAAGGATCGATCCCGGCACGTAGTACTTCGTCTGCGGGAGTGGTGTTCCAGCGCTATCCACCAACGCGTTGGCGATCGGCAAGTTCATCTGATACGCGAGACTCGTCGCGCTCCCGATCGCCAGTAACGTCCCGCCAGCCTCCATAAAGGCTTTCAGCTGCGGCATTGACTTCGCCACTGTCATCGAGCCGAGCCGATCTCGGTACTCTGCGGGAATGGTGAGCGGGTCTATCGCCTGCGCCGCGCCGGTACCGCCGCGACGCGAAACGGATCCGCCGGAGAGATTCGCGCCCTCTGGAAGAATGAGAACGTCGAATTTGTCTATGAGATTTCCTGCGTCGATGTCTCGCGGATAAACGATGGTGTACGGAAATTCGAACTGATCGAAGATGAAGCGCGTCCAGCCGGCGGTGATCAAACCGCCGTACTGATCGTAGAGCGCAATGCGGGGCAACGACACTTTTCGCAAAGAGGTCGCGGGGAGGCCTGGCCCAATCCAACCTGGCGTGATCCCCTTCGAATACGCGGCGCCAGTCACGATCGGACTTGAGACTGCAGTCGCAGGAACGAAAAACGCTCCGATCGGATATCGCGTCCTGTCACTAGCTTCGGCGGGCGTCGTCAGTCGAAATACGCTCGCGCCTTTCGCGAGCAACTCATTCACCACTGCAAAAGCATCGTTTTGCGACGAGCTGAGCACAAACCCCGCACCGGAGCCATTTATGTTCGGAGAAGTGAGAGGCAACACCCAACTCGCGCGCGCGAATCCGCTGATCGGCGCGAACGGTCCGTCGAACCCATCGAGCACGCGATCGAACTCCACTCCCATCTGATACGCCAGCGTCCAGCCCGCGTTGTCATACGGCGGAGTCGGCGGCGCGCCGGGATACGCAAAATCATCAGGGTGATCCTGCGGCTCGAACATGTCGAGCACGTGCGGCCGGAACGGCTGATTTGTCTTTACTACGTACGAGAGTGCCGGATACGTCTTTCCGGCGACTGTGAATTGCCCCGTTGCCTGAAGCACGGTGATGCCAGTCTTGATCAGGGCGTTGACGAACTTCGTCGCCGTCGGAAAATCCGGCTGCGTGGACGGGATGATGTAGCCGCGCGCGTCGCGGTCGGCGGGATTCCGCATAATGCTCGTCCACTTCGCCATCGCCGGACTGTTGATTCCGCCAGCTGATCCTTCGCGATTCGTATCGGGCAGCGCCATCTTCAGCGCCGCGACTTTTTTCGGCGTGATCGTCCACGAATCGGTGCTTCCGCGGGCGATGGAGTTGCGTCCCATCTTCCAAGCGTTGTACAAGAACGTTTCGCGATAACGCGACGCGATGTCCAGCACTGCCCGGTTGGCAGTCAGCTCATACGCCAGCGACTGCGCGAAGTGCCACTTCTGCGGAGCGATCGGCATCGGAAGATCTCCGTGCGGAAGCTGACGCGACGGAACGACCGGAATCTCCATCGGCGTCGGATTCCCGATCGCCTCGGTGAGAAGGCCGATCATGTTGTGGAAGTAAACCGTCGTCCGCATACCGCCGTTCCACCACGTCGAGTATTCCTGCCCGCTCCGCATCGTCGCGCCTGCCTTTCCCTCGGCAACGAACCTCGCGTGCATCGCCGCGCCGACCTGGTCGAGCTCCATCGGCACCAGCGGATCGAAGTTGTAATTGAATGGATCGCGGAATGGCGGCGCGAAGATCACCGTTCCCGTCGGGCCGGTCTGATGGTGGTTGTACATGATCTGCGGATACCAGGCGCGATACAAAATGCTGTCCATCGCCTGCGTTTCCGGCTGCGACGCCATATATGCGTCGCGGTTGTTGTCGTGGCCGACATACTTATGGTAGAGGACGGGCAGACGGCTGGTCGTGCGCTTGAGCGTGTCCGGGTCGCGCATGTACCAATTCGAAACGATGTCCTGTCCATCGGGATTGGCGGGCACCGCGAGCAGAATGTCGTCTCTCAAGAATCGCATCGTCTCAGCGTCGGTGCCGCTCACCATCTCATAGACCGTCTCGATCAGCTGCTGCGCGCCGAGCACTTCCGTCGCGTGCAGTCCGCCGTCGATCCACACCACCGATTTCCCCTCGGCGGCGAGCGCGCGCGCCTGCGCGTCGGTCATTTCCTCGCCGTGCGCCAGCTGCCGCGAGATCTCCTGGTAGCGCCCCAGCTTCCGGTGATTCTCCGGCGACGTGATGATCGCCATCCAGATCGGCTTCCCCTCGGCGCTGCTGCCGATCTTCACCAGCTTCATCCGGTTGGATTCCTTCGCCAGCTTCTGCCAGTACTCGATCATCTGCTCGTAGTTGGCGAGGAAATAATCGTCGCCGATGTTGTGACCGAATTGCTGGAATGGCGTCGTGATTCTGCTTTGCGCCTGGAGGGATGACGCAGCGAAAAGCGCGGCGCCGGCGATCAGTGACAATCTTCGCATCAGCATTAGGCGGGAATTCCGGGTGGTGAGGATTGTACCAAATTACATCGCGAAACTGCGCCTCAGGAAGCGCGGCGGAACATCAATTCTGAAGCGCGGCGAGTTTTGCCGGAGCTGTCGCGGCGATGATCACGCCGGTGAGCACCACCGCTCCGCCCAGCAGCGTCGTCGGGGACGGCACCTGATGGATCGCGGGAATGATCGCGCCCAGCGCAGTCGCGCCGATCGGCTCCCCGAGCACAAGCAGATTGACCACGTACGCTGGTAGAAACTTCAGCGCCCAGTTCATACCCGTGTGCCCCAGCAGCATCGGGCCCAACGCCAGTCCGGCGAAGATCGCGATTTCCCTCGATGGCTGTGGGGCGAGGTGAACCCCTCTCCATCCCGAGATCAGCAGCAGCGTCAGGAATGCCGCCGAGTACGCGATGCCGACATACGACCATACACCCAGCTTTCCGCGCGCGTGTCGTCCGATCGTATAGTAGAGCGCCGCAGTGAGCGCCCCTGAAACGGCGAGCAGATTTCCGAGCATCGCCGAGTTGGCGAGCAGCGGCTGGTCCCCGCGCAGATCGGGCGCTGCGATCAGAAACGCACCACCGATCGCCAGCGCCATCCCACCGATCTGTCTCGGCGTCGGCGCTTCTCGGAGCAGAATCGCCGAGAGCGCCGCGACGATCGCCGGCTGAATACTCACCAGCGTCACCGATGCGGCGATCGTGGTGAGATGAATTGATGCGTTCCACGCCCAGAAGTGGAGCGCGAGAAAGACTCCCGCGAGAACCGAGAGCAGAACGGTCGTCCGTCCCGCGCTACGCCATTCGCGCCATTGACCGCTGCCGGCGAGGAATCCGCCCACGATCAGAAGCGAGAATCCCAGGCGCCACACCGCGATCGCCAGCGGGTCGGCGCCGGAGAGGCGCACCAGCGGACCGGCGAATGAGATTCCGAGCAGCGCGAAGGAGAGAACTACGCCGGGTGATGGTCGTCGCATCGAGAAGGGCTAAAAAAAGAGCCGGGGCATCTGCCCCGGCTCCCGGCAAACTCTATTCGCCTTGGGGCAATCGCAAGAGACGGATCGCTTCCTGGGTTCTGTCCACGTGGCGGAGAACCTTGTCGTCATAGCTGTGGCAGTCGCGCGTGTTCTTGCCGCGAACGCATCCGTTGTAGCGGAGGAGCGCCACGCGCATGTTCGGGGTATCGGCTATCGCTTGCTTCAGGATCTTCACGCCGTGGCAGATGTTCGCCTCGACGTCAAATAAATCTCCTGAGCCGCAGCCCCATTTTCCGCTGTGGAACGGCATCACCTGCATAATTCCTCTTGCACCGACGTGGCTTCGCGCGCGCGGGTTCAGCTCCGGATCCTCCGTCAGCACGACGCCGACGAGCAGCTCGGGGCTGATGTTCTGGCGGTGTCCTTCCCGCACGAGCGCGTCGGCGACACGAAACGCCATCCCGCTGTCTTTCGTGTATCTGCCCAGGAACTGGCCGATCCGGAACGCTTCCTCGGTCGGCTTCATCGGCTGGACGAGCGAAACGGGAAGAGTCATTGCCCTGGATTTCACGAGCGCGCGCTGATTCTGAAGCGTCCAGACGGTGCCGGCCGCAAGCAGAACCGCAAGCACGACGAACCTCACCGCAGCGAGCGCGATTCTTCGCGCCCGATTATGAGCGACCGGCTTTATCGCGTCTCGTCTTCTTTCGGTCATGTCTGCTCCTGTCGAATTACCGGACCCACCGGCACCAGCACCCTGCCCTTTTCATCGCGAAACGCGCGTCCGAGCCTGTCCGCGAAGCTGTGAAGCAGATCGAGATCTCTCTCCCGCACCCGATACTCCGCCGCGTGGCTCGGCAGACGGTAGTTCACGCCTGTAGTTGTCGCGGGAAGCTTCTTCACCTGCTTTCTTCCATTCGTCATCTCGGCGCCGCGCGGCTTTGCGAAATCCCACATCCGGCGTCCGATCTGTGAATTTGTGAGCGGGCACTCCGGATACTTCGAGCGGATGTAGCTGATGAAGTATTCGTTGTCGATGACGCGAGTTCCGGTCGAAGCGTCGCTCTCGATCACAGGAGCATCGAGACTCTCACAACTGAGATTGATGTTCGCACCCAGCACGCTCGCTATCTGGCGCAGCAAACCGACCGAGACGTTGTAGGTCTCGTCGTGCTCGATGTTTCGAATTGTAGACGGCGACACCGGCTCGGAGAGCTGTGCCGCCACGTCTTCACGACGGAGACCACGAAGCTTCCGAAGTCGCTCAAGATCCCGCCCTATCCAATCGGCCATTACCTAATCCGTTAACCGCAGTAACAAGATACCTATCAGTGTAACGGCAATCCTAGATTAGGTCAACGAATTTCTCGCCGAGTTGCGCCCTGGGGAGAAGATTTGTGATATCGGGTCAGTCGCCCACTGAGAAGCTCAGCATTTTCGTCGCCGCCTGCTCGGCGAATCTCATCACTTTTCCGGAGTACGTGTAGCAGTTCGGAGTGTTCGTCCCGTGAACGCAGCCGTTGTAGCGTTGGAGCGCCGCGGCGACGCTGGGAGAGCGTTTCATCAGCTGCTGGATGATGTCCGCGCCGTAGCACACGTTCGCTTCGATGTTGAACAGGTCGCTCGACCCGCAGTCGTGCTTCCCTGCGTGGAAGGGCATCACCTGGAAAAGGCCACGCGCGCCCACCGAGCTCCTCGCACGGGGATCGAGCTTCGCGTCTTCGGTGAGAAGAATGCCCACCAGTAGCGTGGGATTGATGCGCCGTTTGGTCGCCTGATCCACTACCGCGCTGGCGATGCGTGTGGCGTGAGCGGTGTCTCTGGTATAGGCGAGCAGGAAGCGCGAGATCTTCAAGATCTGGTCCCGGCTCTGCTTGTCGGTCGGGGGCGGAGCAGTGGTGTCTGACAAAATCGCATCCGCCTGAGCTCCAGCGGTTATGACCGCCGGCGGCAGGTGCAGCAGTCCACCGGGGTTCACGTATTTAGGATGCTGCATCCGTATCGTCCAGACAGTGCCGGCGATGAGGAGAATCGCCGCGCCGAGAGCGTGGCCGACGCCCTTGAGCACCTTCACCCACTGCGCCTGTTCTTCGCGCGGGCTCCGCACCCGGACATTGGTGAAGACATCACCCTCTTGGCGGCGGCGTTCCTCCACCTCTGATTCACTCATGAGCTAGGTTGAGTGCACCCCATATGCCATCGGTATGGAGATTGCCCTTGGGCGCGCTAAGCGAGACAATCAAATGAAAGAATCAGAAGGCCTCTACAGATCGTTCAACCTCCTCAAGCAGGCGCTGCTCGGCATTGCGGCGCTCCTGCTCGGGCTGCTCGTATTCGGATATTTTTTCTTTATGCGTCACGTGGACGCCCCAAAAGCGCAGGCCGCGGCCGCTCGCGAGCTTCAGGGCGGAATGCTTCATTACGGTGAGCGCGTCGAGAAGCGGGCGAAGGTCTATGAGCGCCGCCCCACCGACTATTTCCGCGGCCTCGACGGGATGCTGTTCGCGACGAACGATCGACTGATTTTCGTCGGTACCGCGCCGAGCGACCAGCTTGAAAGCGCGGACGCTCCGCCTGTGATAATTACCGAGGAGTATCCCAACGACACCCTGCTCAGGGTGGAGCACCGCCGACTTTTCCTGCTCACCGCGCACGGCGTGGTCATCCAGCGTCAGGGATCGCGGTTGGGCCAGTTCGGGGCGAATCGCGGGGACGAAAAATCACTCGATGATTTGATCGACTACGTCACGAAGTCCCACGAGAAGCAGCGCGCTGACGCCGCGGCGGAGCGGAAGCTGCGTCAGGCGGTCGCGGCGATGGTGCGGGAGCCGCTCTACTACATCGTGAAGCGCGGTGACGCCATCTCGCTCATCGCCACCAAGTTTGGAGCGACGCCGGAGCAGATTCGCAGCTGGAACAGCCTCACCTCCGACCGGGTGAAGATCGGCGAGCGGCTGCTAGTGAAACCCGCCGGAAAGTAGCCGCAGCGCCGCGCTGAGCTTGCTGCCCACCGCGGCCCAATCGTATCGCTCGCGCGCGATGGCGCTAAGCTCACCGCTGTAAGTCGAAGCCTGACTGATGGCGGAGGGAAGCTTGTCCGCAATCTCCTCTGCGGGATTTTCGGGGTCTATCGACATCAGCCGCTTCGTCTCCGCGGGGAGGTTCTCGCAGATGGCGTCGATGCTCGCCGCCATCCCGCCCACGTATGTGCCCATCGGAAAACAGCCGGAAGCGATGGCTTCCAGAAACACGAGCGGTCCGGCCTCTCGCACTACTGACGGAAAGATTCCCACGTCGCAGCACGCGAAGAGGTGCTTCAGCTCCCGATGCGTGAGGTACCCGGTAAACGTTACTGCGCGGGAAAAACCGGAGTTGGCAGCGCTCGCGTAGTAGCTCTCGAGAGTGCCATCCGCGCGGCGCTTCATCAGAAATCGGCGCACTTCTCCGAAACCGCGCCCGCCCGTTTCTCCTTCGAGCTCGCGGCCGCGCTCGATGATCTCCGAGGCGAGGTCCTCGCGCCGGGCGGCAAGAGCGTAGATGTAGCTTTCCATCAGCTCCCTCTGCGGACCGTGTCCGACGACGATGAGTTGAAGGTCGGGCATAATCTCGAGCGCCGCGGGAAGAGCGGCGATGACGGATTGAATGCCCTTTGCCGCAATGAGGCGTCCGACGAAAAGGACGGTTGGCGCATTCCAGTCGATGCGGGACAGCTTCTCCTCGACATCGGCGTCCGGCTGCTTTGCGTCGTATCCGCTGGCGCCACCAAGAATCTTCTCGAGCGGCTGACCGGGCGTCCAGGCTGTCAACGCATCGCGCAGCTTCGCACTCGCCTCCGGTGTTTTTCCCCGTGACACGCCCCGCAACGAATCCACCAGCATCTCCACCCTCTCCGGACGTCCGCTCCGTGCCACAGGCTCGAACTGTGATGTGTCCACGCCGAGGTGAAGCTCGGTGAGCTTTTCCTCCAGCCCGGGCACGGCGCCGAAAACAGAGAGCACTCTCGACCGCATCTCATCGCCGATGACGAACAATCGGCCGCACTCGGCGATGGCTTCCATCGCATAGCGAAGAAAGCGCGCATCCTTCTTGACCGCGTACTCGATGTCGCTGCCGTGCGGCATAATGGTGAACGGAACCCCGCGCGCTCTCTTCATTCGCTGTGCGACGACCGGCATCAGCACGGCGTGATTCGCGTGGATTGCGGGAATTCCAAACTCGGCCGCGACCTTGTCCACTACAGCGACGTTGCACGCGATGTACGCTTCGAGCTCTTCATCACTTAGCTCGATCATCGGGACTACCCGCTTATGCTCCTCGTACTCGTCCCAGACGAAAACGGGGAGCCCGCCCGCCAGCTCCGGCTTGTGGAGGATGCAGGCCCCTGCATAAGGGGTTTCGCGCTCGAAAAGCGTTACAGACGAACCGTCGGTGCGATGGGTGTGCGCGGCAGCGATGAAATCGTAGCGCTCCGGGTGATTCTCCTGGCAGAAAAGATGGACCGTCTCTCCCTGTCTGCAGAGCGACTGCACGACGGAGCGGGTCCACAGGTTGCTTCCGGAACCTTCCAGCAGCCAGCCGTGCAGTAATCCTAGAATGCTATCCTCGCCGTGGATCGGATGATCGCCGCGCTGCCATCGCCTTTTGCAGCAGTCGTTCGAGATCCTGCACTGGACAGGTCTCCCAGCCCTTCAAAATCGGAGTCAGCCGTCGCCGTCCAAGCGGTCCCTTAAACACCAGCCAGCCCTTCTGCATCGTTCGCCGCACTACCTGTCTTCGGACGCCTTTTCGCCTCGGCTCCGGGTCGAGCGCGTTCTGTCCGCTTCGGCGCTCGCGATGGCTGCGCCGCTCCTCGGAGGACGGATAGACCGCCAGCACGAGCCACGAGGCTCCGCTCGAATCGGCAAAGATGCGATGCGCCATTGTTGTGTATTGTCAGGTGCAATGCGCGTGCTAGTCGAGCGCGGCTTGCTTCGTGCGACAACGGACATTCACTTCTCCCGGACTGGAGGCTGACGAATGGAAGATCTGAGCGCAGTATTGGAAAAGCTCCGCGACGAGCTCTCGAAAGCGGGCGCGCGTCTCGCCGAGCTGGCTGAAAAGGGACAGCAGGAAATGCCGCACGCGGCGAAGCGAATTGACGAGGAGTACCGACGGCTGCAGTCGCTCCTCGATGGAGCGGTGGACAAGCTGCGAAAGCGCTAGACTGGCTTCGGGCGCGATTCGTCTCCGGCTCTGTACGCGGAGATGATCTGTATGTCGCCGACGGTGGGCGGATTGAGCGAGTACACGATACCGAGGCGCGGGCTTTCGTCTGGAAGCTGATGCCGAGTGTAGATGATGTAAGGCGCGTCCTGAATGGCCGTCAGCGGAGCGTCGTCCTCCATCTGCTCGAGCGGACGATCGGGAAGACAGATCTCCGCCGGCGGCTCATCGAAGTCGAACCGCCGCACTTCCGAGCGCGAAGTAATCAGCCAGCACTCGGTCAATGCGACCCGGGTTTCGGTTTGTTGGCCGCCTGCTTGTTGAACGGCGGCAGGTACTGGCCGTAGCCCTCGGCTTCGAGGCGCTCCACGGGAATGAAGCGCATCGCCGCCGAGTTCATGCAGTAGCGCAGCCCCGCAGGCGCCGGTCCGTCGTCGAAGAGGTGGCCGAGGTGTGAGTTGGCGTGCGCCGAACGCACTTCGGTGCGGACCATCAGCAGCGAGCGGTCGGATTTGGTGACGATGTTGGCAGCGTCGAGCGGCTTGGTGAAGCTCGGCCAGCCGGTGCCGGATTCGTACTTGTCGAGCGAACTGAACAGCGGCTCGCCGGAGACCACGTCAACGTAGATGCCGGCGCGATGGTTGTCCCAGTACTCGTTGCGAAATGGCGATTCCGTATCGGCATTCTGGGTCACGGCGTACTGGAGCGGCGTCAGCTTTTTCTTGAGCTCGGAGTCGGAGGGCTTCACGAAGTTCCCCTGCGTCGAAGTGCGGGCGGAGGTTTGCGCTGGCGGCGATGACTGGGCGGGTGCGGTATCGCAGGCGAATAGGGAGACCGCGACTCCGGTGCTGACGATCAGGCGCTGAACGATGTTCGGCATTCGTGCTCCATAGAGAAAACTGCAGCTCTGCTTTGTTGCGTTTAATACACCTTTCCGCCCAGAGCAGGTCCCTACTGCGCCGCGGCGATCGCCTTCTTCGCAAATTCGGAGAGAACGAGCTTTCCGCTCGCGGCGGCGCGCTGGTCAAGCAGCGCCTCCCAGGATTCCGTCCCCTCCCACAGAACGTTCTTGATGCGCGACATTGCTTCCGGATTGTAGGTCGCCAGCCGCGAGGCAAGTGTCGCGACCGCGGTGTCGACCTCTTCGATCGTCGCGTGCAGCTCGGAGTAGAGTCCGTGCGTTCGCGCCCAAGCGGCGTGACGCCACCACGCGCTGACCGCCAGCTGGCCGAACGCTGCGAGGCCGATTTTCTTCTCGATCACTGGCCCGACGACAAACGGGCCAATGCCAACCGCGAGCTCGCTCAGTCGCACCGAGCTCTCTTCCGTTGCGATCGAATAGTCCGACGCGGCAAGTATCCCTACTCCGCCGCCGACCGTCTTTCCCTGAACTCTGGCGATGATGAACTTCGGACAGCGGATCATCGCGATGATGAGGTTCGCGAAACCGAGAAAGAATTTCTTTCCCGTCGCTTCGTCGGAGATCGACTGCAGCTCTGAGAATGAAGCACCGGCGCAAAATGCTCCGCTCCCCTCACTCCGCATCACGATGACTTTCACGGCTTCATCGGCGGCCATCTTGCTGACCGCGCCCGCGAGGTCGGCCAGAACCGTCCCCGGAAGCGAGTTCCCCTTGGGATGGGAGAACGTGATCGTCCCAATCCCGCCTTCGATCTTTGATTCAACGCGTCCGTTATCAGTCATCGCGAAGTCCGCCCGAGTGCCGTCCACACCTTAATTTCATCCTGGCGGTGTAGTATATACGTTTAGAGAACAACCCGGCAGGCGAGAATGACTACCAGCGAACTGAAGACTGAAGACCCGCAGAAAATCGCCGAATTCGAGGCGCGCATCGCGCGCGGCGAAAGCATCGAGCCGAAAGACTGGATGCCCGACCGCTACCGCACCCAGCTCATCCGGATGATGTCGCAGCACGCGCACTCCGAGATCGTCGGAATGCTCCCCGAGGGAAACTGGATAACGCGCGCGCCGAGTCTGAGGCGGAAGATGATCCTCCTCGCCAAGGTGCAGGACGAAGCGGGGCACGGCCTCTACATCTACTGCGGCACGGAAACACTCGGAGTCGATCGCAGCGAACTGGTTGACCAGCTGCTCTCCGGAAAGGCGAAGTACTCGAGCATCTTCAACTATCCGACGCTGAGCTGGGCGGATATGGGCGTCATCGGGTGGTTCGTGGACGGCGCGGCGATCGTGAATCAAACTGTTCTGGCGAAGGCGTCATTCGGCCCCTATGCGCGAGCGATGATCCGCATCTGCAAGGAAGAGAACTTCCACAAGAAGCAGGGCTACGAGATCATTGCCACGCTCGCCAAGGGAACGCCGGAGCAGAAGGCGATGGCGCAGGACGCCATCAACCGCTGGTGGTGGCCGTCGCTGATGATGCTCGGGCCGAGCGACGCCAATTCACCGAACACTGCCGAGCTGATCAAGTGGCGCGTGAAACGGAAGACGAACGACGAGCTGCGCCAGAGATTCGTGGACATCACCGTCCCGCAGGCGCAGGCGGTTGGTCTCACTCTTCCCGACCCCGATCTCAAATACAATGAAGAGACGCAGCACTGGGAGTTCGGCGCCATCGACTGGGATGAGTTCTGGCAGGTGGTGAAGGGCAACGGACCCT
Organism: Gemmatimonadota bacterium; assembly: GCA_030946775.1. Taxonomy (GTDB): domain Bacteria; phylum Gemmatimonadota; class Gemmatimonadetes; order Gemmatimonadales; family Gemmatimonadaceae; genus UBA4720. Next base: position 6,349 of record JALYYD010000033.1, on the reverse strand, counting down.
GCAACCGCGAGCGCATTGCAGCTCGACGCGCCGCGCACGAAGACGGTCGATGGGTTCGTGATGCTGCCGAAGCGTACGCGGTGAAGAAAGCAGCACGCAGTAATTCGGCGGCTGCGTGAGCGATTCGCCGAACAGCGCTCCGTCCAACGGCGCCGACACACAGTGGCCGCTGTGGGAAGTTTTTGTGCAGCCCGCGCAGGGCGCCCCGTACGAGCACTCGGGAAGCTTGCACGCCGTTGATGCCGAGGGCGCGCTCCAGAATGCCCGGGACGTTTATTCGCGGCGAGGTGAAGCGATCGGAATCTGGGTTGTGCCGTCGAATGCGATCGTCGCTTCGAAGCCCGAGGATGCCGGCTCCTTCTTCGATCCTGCCGACGACAAGATTTACCGCCATCCGCAGTTTTATAAGATCCCGCGGGGCCTGAAGGGATTTTGAGCGACACGCTTTTCGAGTACGCTCTGCGGCTCGGCGATGACCGGCTGATTCTTGGCCACCGTCTCTCGGAGTGGTGCGCGCACGGGCCGATCCTCGAGGAGGACATCGCACTCGCGAACATCGCCCTCGACCTCCTCGGCCAGGCGACACACGCGCTCGAGATCGCTGCGAAGGCAGAAGGCGCGGGGCGCAGCGCCGACGACCTCGCGTTTTTTCGCGAGGCGGTTCAGTTCAGGAACATTCAGCTGGCCGAGCTTCCGCGCGGCGACTTCGCGTTCACGATCGCGCGCCAGTTTTTCTTCGACGCGTTCAGCGTCCATCTGATGGACGCGCTGCAGCAGAGCAGCGAGCCGCTGATTGCGGAGCTAGCCGGGAAAGCGGTGAAGGAAGACCGCTATCACGTCCGGCACAGCGCGGAATGGATGCAGAAGCTCGGCGACGGGACGGACGAAAGCCATTCGCGGCTGCAGAACGCCGTGAACGAGATGTGGCGGTACACCGGTGAGATGTTCATCGAGGACGCGGTCGATGAGGCCGCGGCGAGCGCGGGCATCGCGCCTGCGCTTCCATCGTTGAAGCCGAAGTGGGACGCGGTCGTGAACGACGTTCTATCGCGCGCGACGATCACCCGCCCCGCCGACGAAGTGATGATGCGTGGCGGACGCGCGGGAAAGCACACTGAGCAGCTCGGGCACCTCCTCGCGGAGATGCAGATCGTGGCGCGCTCGCACCCCGGGGCCCAGTGGTGATCGCGGATGGCGCGCTGCTCGACATACTCCGATCGGTCAAGGATCCGGAAGTTCCCGTTCTCGACGTCGTCGAGCTGGGAGTTGTTCGTGATGTGCGCCGCGAAGCGGGGAAAGTCGTCGTGGACATCACCCCGACCTACTCGGGCTGTCCCGCACTGAACACGATGGAGGAGGAAATCATCGCCGCGCTGAACGCGGCCGGATTCCCCGACGTCGAAGTGCGGAAGGTTTATTCGCCGGCGTGGACGACCGACTGGATGGGAGCGGAGGCGAAGGAAAAGCTTCGCGCATACGGCATCGCCCCGCCGCACACGCGCGAGGCCGAGCCGCTCATAGTGCTCGAGCGCGCGCGCCGGACGACGGCGTGTCCGTTTTGCGGATCATCGAATACGGAAGAGAAAAGCGAGTTCGGCTCGACGTCGTGCAAGGCGATACACTTCTGCAACAGCTGCCACCAACCCTTCGACAGCTTTAAGAGCATTTAGCAGCATTTCGATTGTTGCCGCGAGCGTAAGTTCGCCAAGCCGTCCATAAGTTCGCGAATTTTGGGGAGGTGTGGATCTCAACTGGCTTGAGATCAAACTGCGAACCAGTCTCCCATCAACTGAAAACCTCCGCCTATTTCCGCCACGCCTTTTTCGACCGTAGATTCAAACCATGACAGTCAAGTACTTCAGGGACACGGACACGGCGCTTTTGGTTTTCTCGACACACGCGGTCGAAGAAACGCGAGAGATTTCCCAAAACGTGTATATCGACCTGGACAAGAGCGGCAACCTCGTGAGCATGACCATTGAGCACGCGGCCACCCTGGCGGCTCTTCCAAGCGTCACCCTCGAGGAAATCGGCGCAGCTTAGCGATCAGGCGCCGAGTATCTGCTCAATACGGCGCGCGATTCTGGATGCATCCGGCAGCACGGCGTTCAGCAGATCGGGATGATACGGCATCGGCACGTCGTCCACAGTGAGACGCTCGACGGGCGCATCCAGGAACCAGAAGCACTCCGACGCCAGCACCGCCGCGATCTCGGCGCCGAATCCAGCCGTCGTCGTGTCTTCGTGGACGATGAGACATCGCCCCGTCTTCTTCACCGACGCGACAACAAGCGCGCGATCCCACGGGGCGATCGTTCTCAGATCGATGAGATCGATGTCACCTTCAAAATTCTCCGCCGCTTCCACGCAGCGATGCACCATCGCGCCCCACGTGATCACCGAGATGCGCTTCCCTTCCGTCAACACATTTCCCTTTCCAAGCGGAATCACGTAGTCGTCGCCCGGATAGCGGGCGCTTCCGTCGCTCGTCATCAGTAGCGAGCGATGCTCGAAGAAGATCGACGGATTCGAGCTGCGCATCGCCGAGCGAAGGAGCCCGACCGCGTCGGCGGCGTTCGAAGGGATGATCACCTGCCAGCCGATCGCGTGCGCCCACGTCACTTCGCTCGAGAGACTGTGCCACGGGTCGCCGACGTCCTTGCCGAATCCGCCCGGCATCCTCACCACGATCGGCGCGGCGAATCTGTTCGCCGTCCGCCACCGCATCGTGCCGCAGTTGTTCAGTTGCTCGGTGGCCGGATCGGCGTATTTCCTGAATTGAATCTCGGTGACAGGCATCAACCCTGAAATCGCCATTCCCACCGAGCGTCCGATGATTCCTTCCTCCGACAGGCTGGTGTCGAAGACACGCATCTCGCCGAATTTCTTCTGCAGCCCTTCGGTTACCAGGTGCACGCCGCCCTTTCGCCCGACGTCCTCGCCGAATACGAGAACTTTCGGATTCACTTCCAGCTCTCGGGCGAGAGTCTTTCTCACCGCTTCAGCGAATCTCACAACGTCGCCTTCGGCGGGCTCTGTCGTCGAGGGGAGCTTCGCGATTTCCTGTCGCGACAGTCCGCCCAGCGCCTCGGTCGGCTCGCTCTCTTCCGCGTAGATGTACTTCTTCACGGTCGCCGCATCGGGGCCGGGCCTGGCACGCGCGGCTGCCAGCGCCGTCTCGACATCGCGCTTTGCCTCCGCCTCAACCTCGCGCCATTCGGCGGCGGACAACATGTCCGGCACCAGATGCCGCTGCAGCGCGGGCAGCGGATCGCGCTTCTCGTCGTCGGCGATTTCGCGGTCGGTGCGATAGCCGCGCTGATTGTCCGGACCGGAGTGGCTGCACAGGCGCGGCACCGTCAGATGCACGAGCGCCGGTCCTTCACCTCCGCGCACGTGCTCGACGCACTCGGCGATGAGCGCGGCGGATTCTCCCGGGTTGCATCCGTCGCCATCGCGAATCATCAGGTTCTGGAACGACGCGAGATTGTCAGCGATGTTCCCGCCCGGGGTCTGCATCTCGCCTTTCACGGAAATTCCAAGGCCGTTGTCTTCGATGTAAAAAAGCATCGGCAGCTTGAGAGTCGTCGCCATCGTCAACGCGGACCAGAAACCGTTTGTCGCGACGGAGGCTTCACCGCCGAGCACGACGCTCATCGCCCCCTTGTAGCTGTCGTCGCCAAGGGTATCGCGATGATATTGGATCGCCTGAGCCCACCCCGCGGACGGCGTGTACTGGGAGCCGACGTCTCCCGACATCGGAAGGACGATCGGCCCGTTTTTGCTCGGCAGGTTGCACACGACGCCGATGTCGCGCCCGTCACTGAATCCGCCGGAGCGCCCGAGTGGGCTGGCCATCGCGTCTTCCAGCGACAGCCCGAGAGTGATGAGGAGCGGACGTGAGCGGTAGTACGCTCCGGCCGCATCGTGATGGTGATCCAGGAACGAGCCAAGGATCACCTGCCCCACGTCGTGCCCGCGCGCCGAGAACTGATAGAGGACGAGATGCTCCTTCGGAACGCTCGTTCGATTCTTGTTAGTGGTCTCTTCGACTTCGTCCATCGCGCGCGACGCGATGACGAGATAGGCGATGCGGCGCCAATCAATGTCGCGTTGAGGCGCTGCCTTCTTCGCGCGAACTCGGCCGACGGCGGTCATCGCGCCGGCTCCAGCGGCTTCGAGGTCCGGTACACCGTTCCGTTGAACAGACCGACAGTCACACTGGATTGGTTCGTCACTTTCACCCGGTAGAATGCGATTCGGTTGCCGGCGCTCTCTTCCTGTGCCACAGCGGTAAGAATATCACCCTCCGTCACCGGTGCGGGATAGCTGATCGAGTTTTCGATGCTTACCGTGACTGTGCCGTGAGTATTGGACGCAAACGCGAGGGCGCTGTCGGCGAGGGAATACGGAATCCCGCCGTGGCACATCCCAAAACCATTGAGCATGTCAGAGCGGACGCGCAGGCGGGCAGTGCACGATCCCGGAGCAACATTTACTATCTCGACTCCGAGCCAGGCGCTGAATCCGTCCCGGGAGACCATTCCCGCGACCAGCTCTTCGGCTCGCTTCTGCGGTGTGTCGTCGCTCATTGGTGGAAGCTCTTCCCATGCGCAGCCATTTCCTTCAACAGAGGGCTCACGCGGTAGCGCTCGTCGCCTCCGCTCTCGGCGCGCAGTGTCTCGATCGCATTAGCCACATTGTCGAGCCCAATCTCATTGCCCCATTGGAGCAGGCCTTTAGGATAGTTCACTCCCTTCGTCATCGCGAGGTCGATGTCGGCTGGAGTGCCGATCCCGAGAACGGCGGCGTCAGCGGCCTCGTTCACCAGCATCGCGATGATCCGGTCGGCGATACGCTTGCCGAGCGCCTCGTTCTTCGTCGGTTCCGGTTTCTCAGCTCCGTCGCTGTAATCGTAATGACCGCGCCCGGATTTCATCCCCAGTTTTCCCGCCTCGACGAGCCGCTGTTGCGTCAACGACGGTTTGTAACGCGGGTCGCGATTCGTACCTTCATACACGGCGGTCGTCGCGGCGAGGTTGATGTCGTTTCCGATGAAGTCCATCAGCTCGAAGGGACCCATCCTGAACCCGCCAATCTCCTTCATCGCCCAATCTATGGTAGCGGAGTCGGCCATCCCCTCCTCGTAAATCCGGATCGCTTCCCCGTAAAACGGACGCGCGATGCGGTTAACGATGAATCCCGGCGTGTCCGACGCGATGACAGTCGTCTTCCCCCACGAATCGATCAGAGCGCGCGAGCGTTTCGTAATTTCCGGCGATGTAAGCTTACCCGGCACAATCTCCACCAGCGGAAGCACGGCAGCCGGATTGAAAAAATGGATTCCGATCACTCGCTCAGGCCTCGCGCAGGCATCGGCGATGGCCGTCACCGATAGCGATGACGTGTTCGTCGCGAGGATGCACTCGGGCGACACCGTCGTCTCAATCTCCCGGAATGTCCGTTGCTTCACGTCGAGGTCCTCGACGATGGCCTCGATGACCAGCCCGCACTCCGAGAGGGACGCGGCCTCTGCCGAGCCGTTGCCGATCCTGCCCAGTATCTCGTCGGCGCGCTCCTGCGTCAGCTTCTGCTTCGCGACCTGGCCGCCGAGGGATTTACGGACTGATTCTATCCCCTTCTGAGCAGCAGCCTCATTGATGTCCCGCAGGAGAACACTGTGCCCGGCGGTCGCCGCGACCTGCGCGATTCCGCTTCCCATCGCTCCGGCGCCGAGCACTCCAACGATCACGTGTGATTCCGGCGGCGCCAACTATTCCCCGGTGAAGTTCGGCTTCCGCTTCTCAAGAAAAGCGGCGACGCCTTCGTAGAAATCGGCGCTCTTGCCGGCTACTCCCTGAAGCTTCTCTTCAACCTCGAGCTGGGCATCGAGGTTGTTGTCAAACGACTGATTGAGCGCGCGTTTGGTGAGCCCGAGAGCGCGCGTCGGCATCGTAGCGAGAGAGCGCGCGATCTCGAGCGCCTGCGCCACCAGATCCGCCGGCGGACAAACTCTGTAGATCATTCCGAACTCCACCGCGCGCTCGGCGTTGATCTTTTCCCCCAGCATCGCCATCGCCGTTGCGCGAGCGAGGCCGGCGAGGCGCGGTAGGAAGAAAGTTCCGCCGCTGTCGGGAACGAGGCCGATCTTCGCGAACGACTGGATGAACGACGCCTCGCTCGAAGCGAGGACGATGTCGCAGGCGAGCGCGAGATTCGCTCCCGCCCCGGCGGCGACTCCATTCACCGCGCAGACCACCGGCTTCTCGATCTTCCGGATCGCGCGTATCAACGGGTTGTACGTTACGTGCACTATCTCGGCGAGATCTAGGATCTCCCCCTTCACCGG
>JALYYD010000030.1 GCA_030946775.1 Gemmatimonadota bacterium | reverse complement strand
AGTGAGCCCGGTTGAGTGAGCGTCGCGAGCGCCGACACGAGTTGCCGCGGATCGCGCGCGTGCTCGATCACGTGCGAGCCGAGAACCACGTCGAAAGTGCGTTTCATCGTTGGAGCGATGTCTTCTACCGCTCCCGTGTACACGGAGAGTCTCGCGTCACGCGCAATTTGTGTGGCGCGGGCGTCCCATTCGATTCCGGCGGTTTTCCATCCGCTGTCGCGAAAACAGCGGAGCATCGATCCGTAGCTGCACCCTATCTCAAGCAGGCTTCCCGGATGGCCACCGAGAGCGACAATGGTTCTCGCAATCTGTGGGAATTCGCGCTGTACCTGCCGCTCATACTCCGCGCGCGGGACCGAGTAAGCGGAGTTGTAGTGCTCGGCGAGCATTGCCTGGTCGGGAACGGGAAAAAGAAATACGTGCCCGCAGTCGCCGCACTTATTGTAGCGCCATCTCCGCTGCGGACCGCGAATGGAGGCTGAGGCTGCTCTGCACACCGGGCAAGAGGGAGTAGTCACGCCGTGCTAAGTGTGCCGGTCATCCTTGTCCTGTTGATGCGTGGCGCGATCGGGGAGCGCGGCGTGCTAGTATGGGCCCTGCAGGGCTCGAACCTGCGACCGTCGGATTATGAGTCCGCTGCTCTAACCGGCTGAGCTAAGGGCCCGGGTCATTCAAAGTATTTTCCCACACCTTCCGCGCGCAACGGCAACGTTACGATTTCAGATCCGGCAACGACTCAGGCGAGGTTCGTCTCGCGCTCGGGCGGCGTCCCCGGATTTGCTCTTCGCCCGATAATTCCCGCTGCCTGCGCCGCTATCATTGCAATGTACATCGGATTCAGCAGCACGTAGCGCTTCCAGAGGCGCCTCGGCTCGTTCGCAAATCTGAACGCCCACTCGAGCCCGGCGCGCTGCAGCGCTATGGGCGCCTGCCGAACTGTGCCCGCGTGAAAGTCGAACGCCGCTCCAACGCATACGATAGGCATCGCCAGCGATTCGCGGTTCTCATACGCCCAGATTTCCTGGCGCGGGCATCCGAGCCCGGCAAATATCAGCGCCGCACCGCTCGAACGGATCTCATCATTCAGCGTGGCCCGTTCTTCTGCGCCGAGAACGCGAAATCTTCCTGCCTGGGCTCCGGCGATTTTCAGTGCCGGAAATCTTGCCATCAGCCTGGCGTGCAGCATCGCCACCGTTTCCGCCCGGCTTCCGAAGAGGTAGATGCTCAGGCCTTCAGTTTCCATGCGACGGCATAGAGCGAGCATGAGATTCGGGCCATAAACGCGCTCCTTGAGCCCGCTGCGGTGTAGCAGGTTCATCGCCCACCTCACCGGCTGTCCGTCGGGAACGACTAGATCGAAGGAATTGAGGCGGAACCGGTGGGCAGCATCGCGTGCGGCGGTCATGATGCCGTGCACGGGCTGAGCAGTGACGATGAACGGGCGTCGATCTCTCGCCGCTTGGGTGATGCGCTCGACCGCCGCTTCGTAGTCCACGGCATCCACGGCAACGCCGAGTATGGAAACTTTGCCGCGATCAATCATCCGTCGGGGGTAAAGCTAGAAATCCGCGAATAACCGTGGAACCCAGGAGAGCTTCAACCGCCCCTCGAATGCGGAGTTCGTGCGCCCGCTCACGTGATCGGCGTTGGAGACGTGATTTACGCCGATGTCCGCCGAGGCTTCGAGCGAGCGGAATGCGGTAGCCGCCGTCATTCCGACGCGCGCCACTTTCATCACGACGCCGCTGAAGATCAAGGGAGTGGACGCGTAAGAGCTTTTCGCCGGATACGGAGCGCGATAGTCTCCTTGTCCCTGCCTACGGTACGCGCCGTAGACGCGAAGCGATGCCCGCGGAATCGCGGCGATGTCCGCCCCGATCCGCGCCTCGTCGTAGTCACTGAATCCGCGACCGAGCCCGACGTCGAACGTCGCGTATCTCTCGTGAGGGTTCGGGGTCCTGTAGGCGAGATTCGTCACTCGCGTGTACGATGCGAACGCGCGATGATCGCCGCGCAACGGCAGCCCCTCGGCGCTGAATGTCAGTCCGTAGGAGGAGGGCTCGTGGCATATCGTGTCGCACTTGTCGATCTGAAGGTCATCGAGGAAGAACTGCGTGGACAGCACTCCGAACCGGCGCGTACGCCACATCGCATCCAGTCCCATCGCCAGATTGCCGTCGGCGCGCTCGTTGCGCCAGGAAAGCGAATAAAGGTTGAATGGGTTCGAAAGCGTAGGCTCGAATCCGCGACCGACGCCACTATAGAGAAAGCTCTCCATTGCGCCGATTTCCCACGATGCGTGGCGAAGTGACAGACGGTGGATCGAGAAGTAGCGCGCGACGTGGGTGCCGTTCGCGGTAGTGTCGTCGTCCAGGCGGGCGAGCACCGTTGATATGTGAATCGCGGGACTCCCCACTTTCGCGTAGAGCTGGTCATAAGTGTACGCGTAATGTCCAAGCTGCAGGCCGTCCAGCGCGGGCGGCCCCCAGTTCCTCGCCAATCGCCCAACGGCGATCTCGCCGTATTTCCATTGGCCGCTGAAATATCCGTCCTCGATGCGGCCGTCGACTTTCCTGTCCTTCCGTCCCGAGAACTCGGGGTCGGTCTTGAGCCTGTTGTCGATGAGGCCCCGGATTGATCCTGCGATCGGTCCGCCCCCCATCACCATCCTTATCGTGGCGCCCGGCTCGAAATCGTGCCGCGCGTCAGCAAGCATCAGCTCGCGCCGGCCCGACGATTGAGCAGTGGCGTAAAGATCCCCGCCGAAGCGCGCGTGCACTTCTCCTGTGGAATCGGAGGCAGCAGAGGAAGCGTATTTGGAAATGGAGCTGGCGAGCGCATCGAGCCAGGACAAAAGCACTCTGCTGGTGACGTGTGCGCGGGCGCTGTCGATTGCCGAGGCCAGCTCGCCGCGCGTGTACGGGCGCTCCAGGCCGGAAAGATTTTTCATTTGGCCTCGAGCGATCAGTGCGTCAACGAATCCATAGGAGACGTCGTCGAGCGGCACATAAGCGCTGGCTTGCGCGCTTCCCGCTCGCGGCACAAAGAGAACGGCGGTCGCCGCTATTATCAAAGCGAGCTTTCCAGTTCGCATTAGCGATACCACGTGATTCCTTTGAAGGTCGGTGTCAGCTGCAGTGCAGGCGCAGGGAAATGATAGTAGCCAAGCTGGTGCTTGATCTCCTTCCAGATATGATTGTCACCGGGCAGTTTTTCCGGATCGAGATCTATTGAGATGAGCAGCTTTCGCCGTGCGCGCACCTCACGGCCGTCAGTGGGTAGGATCCAGTTCGTGATCGAATGCCCGACCGAGACTCGCAATGCCGAAGGCCACAATCGCTTCTTATCGTCCGGAAGCAACGCGTTCACGTCGGTTGAGAACCAGTAAGTCTGGCCCGAGTAATCCAGCGACGGCCGGAGCTCGCTAGTGTTGAGTTTGTTCTTCAGTGCCGCTGTCTCGTGATATGACAT
>JALYYD010000015.1 GCA_030946775.1 Gemmatimonadota bacterium | reverse complement strand
TCCAGGTAGTTGACCGCTCCGGGTATATGCTCGCCGGCCAGGCAATGGTCGATACGCTCAAGAACCGGAATGATCCGCGCCTCGCGCAGTACTATTCGGGCCCGCCGTTCATCGGCTCCAAGCCCGGCGAGAACAACGATGCAACGGCCTCGGATCTTAGCGCGGTAAGACTCAATCCCGCCTTCCGCCAGCCGCTCGTCACGTGGCGCGAGAATCAGCTGATCATCGCCGAAGCTGCATCGAGGACCGGAGACAACGCGACCGCGCTCACGGCGTTGAATGCTGTCCGCGCGGACGTCGGATTGACGGCGTTCGTGGGAACGGGCACTCCGCTTTATACCGAGATCATGGTGCAAAAGTGGATTGAGGACTTTCAGAAGATCGAGAGCTTCCAGGACTACAACAGATCTTGCCTCCCGAAGCTGAAACCGGCTCCGAACGCGACGGCAATTCCCGGCCGCCTTCTCTATCCCATCAACGAGCGGAATTCGAATCCGAACATTCCCGCTCCGTCGGCTCAGCCGGCGCGCAACCAGAACGACCCCAACGCCTGCACCTAGAGGAATTGGCGGGTAGCAGCAACCCAGTACATCTTTCAGCCCGGCGTCGGAATTCGGCGCCGGGCTGATTTTTTTTATCTCAGTGGAGAGAAGATGACGAAGTTTCGAAAATTCACCGCGCTCGTGGTTCTCGTCGCCAACGCGTGTTACACTGCGGTTCCACTCACCACCGAAAGGCCACCGCAGGGCACAGTCCTGATCGTGTCTCTCACCGATGCAGGCTCGGCGCAGATGGCGAGCGTCCTCGGCCCGAAGAGCAGCGGTCTTTCCGGAAAGTACCTCGGCGAATCGGGTGACAGCCTGCTGCTCGGCGTCGCGTCGGTGCTTCAGCAGAGCGGCAACGAATCCTTCTGGCAGGGCGAAAGGGTAGGCGTGCCCCATTCGCTCATTGCCACGCTGCGTGAGCGCAAGGCATCCGTGACGAAATCCGCGTTGATTGTCGGCGCGCTTGTTGCCGTGCTGGTGGGGATTACATCTGTTGTTTCCTCGGGCAACCCGGGGCAGCAGGGTAGCCCCACCCCGAAAGGCCAATGACGCAAACGGAAACTCCCGCCGCTCCCCGAATCCTCGTAGTTGACGACAATAAGGACAATGCCGACATCATCCGCGATTATCTCGAGTCGCGGGGACATTCCATAACCGTTGCCTATACCGGCGAGGAAGCGCTGGTCGAGTTTGAGAAACTCCGTCCGAATCTGGTGCTTCTCGATGTGATGATGCCGGGCAAGGACGGTTGGGAAGTTTGCCGTGAGATGAAGGCGCATCCGACTCTAGGGTCCACTACCCGTATCATAATGGTCACCGCGCTGGACGACTGGATGAACAAGCGGCAGGCGATTCAAACCGGCGCCGATGATTTCGTCGAGAAGCCGTTCGAGCTCGCCAGACTCGGCGCGGCGGTGGACAGAAACCTCGCCAAGCTCACTCCAAAAGCGTGAGGTCCGATTTCCGACAGCTCGCGCGCGACGCGATAACGCAGCTCCCCACCGTCGCGTCGACGGTGGACGCACTGCGCAAGAAAATCCAGGAGCGCGGAGAAGTTCTGATCCTGTTCTTCAACTTCGATCGTTTCGAGAAAATCGAAGAGATCTATGGATGGGAAAAGCTCGACGCGATTCTGGAGACGACTTCGGCGGCGATGAGGGAGACTCTTGCCGCCGGACGGCTCACCGCGGCGCAGCTGGTTGTCGCATTTCCGCACGACGATGACTTCGTGCTGCTGCACGTTCCCGAAAATGGCTCGTGTGCCGAAACCGACTCCGACATCACCGAGCTTACCTCCGCCCTGCAGCGGAAAATCGGGGAGGAGTTGGAGAAGGCGCACGGGGAAGAGATCGCGGCGCTGTTCGAGATATTCGTCGGACGCTCGCACGTGATCTACAACCCCAAGCTTCGTCTCGAGCGACAGATTTATCGCGGCCTCCGCGAAGCATCGAATGCCTCGAAGAGTCTCGAGCACCGCGATCAGGCGAAGAAAGTCGCCGACCTTCGTGAAACGCTCCGCACCGGCGGTCTTTACATCGACTACCATCCGATCGTAGTCGCCGAGACGCGTGAAATTTTCGGCTACGAAGCTCTCGCCCGCGGCACGATGCGCAGCATGCGCAGCCCGGAAGTGATGTTTGAGGTCGCCGCCCAGTCGGATTTGATCTGGGATCTGAGCAGACTCTGCCGCAACCGCGCCATAGAAGGGATGAACAAGCTGCTCAAGGACGGAGAGCTGCTGTTCATGAACGTTGATCCGGCAGACTTCGCCGATCCGTCGTTCACCGAAATGGATCTCAAGGTCACCGATCCGACACGCGTCGTGATCGAGATCACCGAGCGCACCGCCATCAAGGACTACCCCAAGTTTCGTGGGCGGCTGCAGACATTCCGTGAGAAGGGCTATCGCTTTGCGGTTGACGACGCCGGGAGCGGTTACGCCGGGCTTGGCTCGATCGCCAACCTCGAGCCGGACTTCATCAAGCTCGACATGTCGCTGATCAACTGCATCGACACGAATTTCATCAAGCAGAATCTTGTCGAAACTATGGTCCGCTTTGCCAACGATCAGAAGGCGATGGTGATTGCCGAAGGAGTGGAGCGCGCCGAGGAATTCGAGATGGTGAAATCGCTCGGCGTGCATCTCATCCAGGGTTTTTTCGTACACCGTCCGAGCCAGAGCGCTCCGAGCGGACCGCCCGTCGAGAGCGAGAAGTCAGCTCCGGTCTAACAGATCGCTGACGAGACTGTACGATCGTTCGGCGGCACCGAGTCCGCGCTTCACGAACGTTTTTGCATTCTCTCCCGCCGACTCGCGCTCGGCTTCGGACTCGAGCCATCGAAGCAGAGTTGCGGCGACGGCTGCCTCATTCCCGGCTTCCACTCCGCCGCCCGCCACAACCAGAGGGAGAGCGTCCGGACTCGCCGCGTGATGCGGACCGAATAGCACAGGCAGTCCAAACGCGGCCGGCTCGAGGACCGAGTGCAAGCCGGCGCCGTGAAATCCGCCGCCGACGTACGCGGCGTGACCGTTCGCGTAGAGATCGCCGAGGATTCCCATTCTGTCCACGATGATGACGTCCGTCTCGGGTGACGCAGCGTCGATTCGCTCGGCCGACAACCCCGAAGCCCGCGCCCACGCTGCGAGCGCGAGTATGCGAGTTTCCGAAATCTCGTGCGGCGCGATGACGAGCCGCGCGCGCGCGACGCGCTCTCTCACTGCTCTCCACGCGGGCAGAAGGCGCCGTTCGTCGGACGGCCAGGTTGATCCGGCGACGAGAGTGGGTCGATCGGACCGGAGAGATCGTACGATCGCCAGCTCCGAGCTCCGCTTCGCGCGCTCCCACACCTGATCGTAGCGCGTGTCACCGGTGACCTGAATCCGGCTCGCCGGGATGCCGCTCTGCCGGAATCGCTCGGCATCCCGGTCGGAAATCGCGCCGACAGCATCGAGCGCGCGGTAGGCGTCGCCGAGGAGCTCCCGACCGATGGTTCCCGTTCGCTGCGAACCGGCGGGTAGCGTCGCGCTGATTACACCGAGCCCCACGCCCCGGGCCGCTGCCGTCTCGGTTATTATCGGCCATATATCGAGCTTGCTGTACACGAGCGCGTCGGGGCGGAGCGCCGTTATCGCGCGCTCGGCATCGCCGGCGAGATCGAAGGGCAGGTAGTCAAAAAAATCGGCGCCGAGGCCGCCGGCAAACTGTTCCGCGCTCGGTGAGTAGTAGGTGTAAGCGATCTGAACATCGGGGCGCCGCGCGCGCAGAAGCTGAAGCACGGGCAGTGCCTGCAGTCCCTCGCCGACCGACGGCGCGTGCATCCACAGAAGTTTTTTCGCCGGATCGCGCGACGCCTTCGCCCAAGCTTCGTATCGCTCCAGCAATCCCGACCGCCCGGACAGAACCCGGCGCAGCTTCGACTGTCCGGGTGGCACGAGTCCGGCTATTTCGCGGACGGCGGCCCACGCCGCCGCGTAGGGAATTCGCAGGAGCGAATTCACGTCACCCGCTCAGGGCGAGCTCTTTCCCGCTTTGGCGAGCGCGCCGTCCACCGCTTTTCGCAAGTCGGCGATGGGCACTGCGCCGATGAGCAGTTCTCCGCCGACGAGAAAAGTCGGCGTCGACGTGGCCCCCGCTGCCAGCGCGCGATCGTGATCGGCCTGAATAAGCGAGCGCATTTTCCCGGATGAGACACAATCGTGGAAACGCTTCATGTCGAGCTTCATCGAGCTGGCGAGGGAATCGAGGAACGATGTGGGCGGCGTCAACACTTCCCATTTCTGCTGGGTGGCGAAGAGCGCCTCGTGCATCGGCCAGAACTTGTCCTGCGCCGCGGCGCACATCGCCGTCTGGGCAGCGGGCCACGCGTTCTGATGGCTGTTTAGCGGGTAGTTGATATAGGCGAATCTCACTTTGCCCGTTTCGACGTACTCCTTGTGAAACGTCGAGTACGATTCGTCGTGCCACTGCTTGCAGTATGGGCACTGGAAATCACTGACGACGATCACCCACAGCTTCGCTGCCGGGCTGCCGTCGATGCGCGCCAGGTCGGCGCGGACGACATCAGGATCCTTGCTGGCCTTCGCGGAGTCTTTCGCCGCCGCCGCCACCGTCGAGGTCGAGGCGGAAGTCGAAGCGGAAGTAGTCTCCGCGCCGCGCGTCGAGCTGCCTGCCGGCGCGCACGCGAATGACACAAAAGCGAGCGCGGCGACGTAGTTTACCTTGGTTGGGAACATGCGCTAAATAGTCCGCAACCGTCACTTCTAAAGCAAGGGTGGAGGAGAGATTTACATAGTCGCGCAAATGAGCGGAATGTTACGGGCTGCACTCTTCGCGCTCCTTCAGGCGGTCCAGATCCCGGCGCCAACCGGACTCGTCAACGACTTCGCGCACGCGCTTCAGCCGGCTACCACTGCGCGCATCGAGGCGATCGCCGCGGATGTGCGCAACAAGTCGCGCGGCGAGATCGCCGTCGTCACACTTCCCGACATCGGCACCAACGCCGTCGAGGAAGTGGCGCTTGAGATCGGCCGCCAGTGGAAGGTGGGAAAAATCGGCAATCCCGGTGATCCGACGCGGAACGCCGGCGCGGTGATTCTCCTCGTGCCGAAGGAGACGAGCAGCGACGGCCGGGGCCACTGCTACATCGCCACCGGGCGCGGCGCGGAAGGTTTCATCACCGATGCGGACGCGGGCGACATTTGCCGCGAGGCAACGCCGGCGTTCCGGGCTCGCGATTATGACACGGGGCTCGAGCTCGTCACGCTTCGCACTGCGCAGCGTTTTGCGAACGAGTTCCACTTCACGCTCGACACGACAGTGTCCGCGGAACCGGCTGTGGACACCGGACCCCAGCGGTCGTCGAGAGGACGGAATTTTCCACCGCAGCTCTTCTTCCTTGCCTTTTTTCTGATCATGATGGTCCTCAGTCGCATCGGCTCCCGCGGACGGCGGCGGCGCGGGTGCGGCGGCTGCTTCCCGATCATCATTCCGGGGGGCGGCGGTGGATTCGGTGGCGGAGGATGGAGCGGTGGTGGCGGCTTCGGAGGCGGGGGTGGAGGTGGCTTCGGCGGTTTCGGCGGCGGCGGCGGATTTGGTGGCGGCGGTGGCGGCTCCAGCTGGTGAGCCGCGGCATTCACGGAGAAGCAAATGACGCTCGATGAATTGGTAAAACAGCTCAAGCTCGCATACGGCGAAACGCTGCGATCGGTGGTCCTCTACGGGTCGGCGGTTGCGGGGGAGCACATCGCCAAAAAGTCAGATTACAACGTGCTCGTGGTCGTTGACGCGATTACGGTCGAGAGCCTCCGTAAAGCGGCGGCTGTCGCCGGGGCGTGGTCGGGCGACGGGAATCCCCCGCCGATGACGTTCACGACTGCCGAGTGGAAATCGTCGTCCGACATTTTCCCGATGGAGTACGCCGACATTTTGGAGCGCCATCGCGTGCTCCACGGCGACGCTCCGTTTGAGGGCATATCGGTTTCGCCCGCCGACCTGCGCCTGCAGGTCGAGCACGAAGCGATGGGAAAACTTCTCCAGCTGCGGCAGGGCGTAATGGCGGCGGGTGGCGACGCGAAGAATCAGATCGCGCTTCTCGAGGACAGCTTGAGCACGCTGATGGTGATCTTCCGCGGCGTCGCGCGGGTGAGCGGTGACAGCGCGTCGCAAGACTATGAAGCCCTTGTGAAGACTGTCGCCGCGCGGGCCGGGTTCAGCGCTGAGCCGTTCGTCGCGGTAATCGGGCACGTACGCGGCAGCGGGAAACTTCCGCGCGAGCGCGCCGTATCTGTTGTGGAGGGCTACCTCGCCGGGATGGAGCGCCTGGTCGCCTATCTCGATTCACTGGGACGGTAGATTATGAATGCACCGAAAACGAACTCCTTAATCCTCAGAGGAAATCGCACTATGCAGCGTCGTCGCATCCTTATCGCCCTCCTGCCGTTGGCACTGGCGGGCTGCGGATACAACAAGATCCAGACTCTCGATGAGCAGGCGGGAAGTGCCAAGCAGCAGATCGACGTACAGCTGCAGCGGCGCGCGGATCTCGTGCCGAACCTGGTCGCGACTGTGAAGGGATACGCGCAGCACGAAGAGGAAGTGTTCACCAAGGTTGCTGAGGCGCGGGCCGGTCTGCTCGGCGCGATCAAGAGCGGGGATCCGGCGCAGGAGGCAACGGCGAACGCCGGACTGACCGGCGCGCTCGGCAGACTGCTCGTCGTGTCCGAGGCGTACCCGCAGCTGAAAGCGGATCAGAGCTTCCTGCGTCTCCAGGACGAGCTCGCTGGAACCGAGAATCGGATCGCGACCTCGCGCAACGATTACAATCAGGCGGTGCAGGCGTACAACACTTACATCCGCACGTTTCCCCAGGCGCTCACGGCAAAAGTGACGGGTGCGAAAGCGCGAACTTACTTCGAGGCTGCCCCGGGCTCGACCGCGGCTCCGACCGTAGACTTCAGCAAGGCGCCGGCGAAACAGTAAGGGAATCGCACTTCGGAGATTGCGAAGAGCCGGCCGCGAGGCCGGCTTTTCTTTTGAAAGCAGGCGCCGCGAGTGCCGCAGAGGCCATTTATGTCGGCACCGACATAATGGAGTAATGGCACGTTGACGCGTGCGCCAGGGCGCTCTTTTAATAAGAACGCGCGCGTTCAGCCTTGACACTTCTTCGTCCCAGGCCTAGATAGAGGGCTATTAGGAGCACCCCTGGAGGGATTAACGCCCTCCCACTGCTCGTAGCGGCCGGACTACGTCCGTCCGCAGCCACCCAATTCAACGCTGGAGAATGGTGTGAAAAGAGTACGTTGGTCGTTTCTTTCGCTCCTGCTTTTGGCTCTTCCGTTATCGACCGCTTTCGCGCAGACGCGCCGAGTGGCCGGAACGGTGCGCGCCGAAAGTGGTGAGCCCCTCGCACAAGCAAGTATCGGCGTCCAAGGAACGGCGACCGGTACGTACACGGACGACCAGGGCCGTTTCAGCATTGCGGTTCCGAGCGGCCCGGTTACCCTTCGCGTCCGTCGCATCGGCTTCACGCAGAAGCTGGTCGCGGTTGGACCGAGCGCGGCAGACGTTACGATCGCGCTCGCCCGCGACGTGCTGCAGCTCGAGACACAGGTCGTCACGGGTACTGCGACGACGGTATCGAGCATCAACGCGGCGAACGCGGTGACGGTCGTTACGACCGAGCAGCTCAACCGCGTGCCTGCGCAGACGATCGATTATGCGCTTCAGGGCAAGGTGCCCGGCGCGACGATCACGCAGAACTCGGGCGCACCGGGCGGTGGCGTACAGATCCTGATCCGTGGTGTTTCCACGATCAACGCCGGCTTCCAGCCGTTGTACGTGATCGACGGTGTCATCATCGACAACTCGACGATCTCAAACGGTCTGAACGTTATCTCGCAAGCAGCGCGCGGTAACCTTTCGTCGTCGCAGGATCAGCCGACGAACCGCGCTGCCGATCTGAACCCGAACGACATCGAGAACATTCAGATCCTCAAGGGTCCCTCGGCCAGCTCGATCTACGGGTCGCGCGGATCGAACGGCGTTATCGTCATCACGACGAAGCAGGGCCAGGCCGGCCACTCCTCGATGGATTTCATCCAGCGCTTTGGAAGCGCCTCGCTGGCGAAAGAAATCCCGGTGAAGTGTTTTTCGTCGGGGGCTGAAGTCGTCGCGTTCGGCTTCGATTCCACCGGTTTCGGCAAGGCCACTAACAAGTGCCACGACTACCAGGCCGAACTGTACGGCGAGCATCCGTTCAACTATCAGACGGTCGGATCGCTTCGCGGCGCGACCGCGAGCGGAACGAACTTCTTCGTTTCCGGTCTCGTTCAGCACGACGGCGGATTGGTTCGCAACGACAACTACAACAAGCAGTCGCTTCGCGTCAACCTCGGCCAAAAGTTTTCGCGCCTGAACATCCGCGCGAACACCGAGCTGGTTCACTCACTCACCGCCCGCGGCGTGAGCGGCAACGACAACACGGGTATCAACCCGTACACCGCCATCTCGGCGACTCCGTCGTTCCTGGACCTGCAGCGTCAGGCGGACGGCACCTTCCCGCGGGGACTTGCCGCGGTCAGCTTCAGCAACCCGTTCCAGAACGCCGAGCTGATCAAGACGCCTGAAAACGTCTATCGTCTTCTTGGCAGCGCCAGCGCCTCCTACAGTCTGATCGCACGGGAGCGTCAGACGCTCGATTTCACGCTCCAGGGCGGTGTTGATTCATACAACGATCACTCGACCATCATCTCGCCGGCGACGGCGTACGTCGAGCAGGTCAACGCGCTTCCCGGCACGATCTTCAAGGGCAACGCGAACGTTGTCAACGGAACGCTGGGCGGCACGCTCGCGCACCGGTTCATCCGTAATGCTTTCACGGCCAC
>JALYYD010000332.1 GCA_030946775.1 Gemmatimonadota bacterium | reverse complement strand
GCTGGGAAAGCAGGGGTGATCTCGATCATCCGGCTTGGAAAACCCGAACTCGCGACACATCCTCGCAAGTTCGGGTTTTGTCATTTCGGGGTATGAGCAAGGAATGAATTCGCACGCGCTGTCCATTCTGGAATTCCCGCGAGTGCTCTCGCTGGTCGCAGACCGGGCGCAGAGCTCGCTCGGCGCGGAGCGCGTGAGATCGCTGACGCCGACGCTCTCGCTGGAGGAGATCCGCGCCGAGCATCAGATCGTGCGCGCCGTGCGAACGCTGCTCACCGCGGAAGAGCCGTGGCGCCCCGAGAGCGTCCCCGATGCGCGGTCGCCGCTGGCGCGGCTCGCCGTCGCCAACGCCTCGCTCTCGGCGGCGGACTTCATTCCCATCGCCGGGCTGCTGTCGGTTTCACGCCGCACTCGTGATTCTCTCTCGCGCGACAGATTTGCCGAGATCACCCTCGCTTTCATAAGCCATCTCACATCGCAGCTGACGAGCGACCAGACGCTCGAGACGGCGATAGCCCGCGTGATCGACGAGGACGGCGATGTGAAGGACGACGCGTCGGCGGCGCTGCGAAAGATCCGGCGCGAGATGCGCGGCGCCCAGGGCGAGCTGGTCAAGCTTCTCGAGAAAACGATGGCTTCGCTCGAGCCGCATCAGCGCGTGAATGACATGTCGGTCACGCTGAGAAACGGGCGCTATGTAATTCCGGTTCGGCGCGATGCCAAGGATACGATCGGAGGCATCGTGCACGACGCCTCCTCGACAGGCGGCACGCTGTTCGTCGAGCCACCTGCCGCTGTCGCTGCGGGCAACAGAATCCGTGAGCTGGAGAGCGAGGAAATCTCGGAGATAGATCGCATTCTCGCCGAGCTCACGGAGACGGCGCGGCCATCAGCGGAAGTGATGTCGCTGGCGCTCGAAGCGCTAGTCGAGCTGGACTCGCTCGTAGCGCGAGCGAGATACGCTCAGGACGTCGCCGCCGGCTCGGTGGATTTCTCACCGGCGGCGAAGGGATTCGCGATCACCCAGGGGCGGCACCCGCTTCTCGTCGCGCAGGGGATAGATGTCGTACCGTTCGATCTGGAGATGTCGGCGAGCGAGCGCACGTTGCTCGTCTCGGGGCCGAACACCGGCGGCAAGACCGTTCTGCTCAAGGCGCTCGGGCTGCTTTCCGCCCTGGCTCAATGCGGAATTCCCGTTCCCGCCGCGAGTGGCTCGATGATTCCGATCTTCGACGACATCTACGCCGACGTCGGTGACGAGCAGAGCATCGCCGCCAGTCTCTCCACATTCAGCGCACATCTCAAGAACCTATCCGAGATTCTGCTTCGCGCGTCAGGCGATTCGCTCGTCCTCATCGACGAGCTCGGCTCGGGAACCGATCCTGTCGAGGGCGCGGCGCTCGGCGGCGCAATCCTCGAGACACTCACGCGCCGCGGCGCTTTCACCGTCGCCACCACGCACCTCGGCGCTCTCAAGGAGCTTCCCTCGGAAGTTCCCGGCGTCGTAAACGCGTCGCTGCAGTTTGACGGTGTCGCGCTGGCTCCGACGTACAGGCTGGTGAAGGGAGTACCCGGCGGCTCGTATGGAATCAGCATCGCGCGCCGGCTTCATCTCCCCGAGGACGTTCTGCGGAGAGCCGAGGAGCGCGTTCCCCAGGCCGAGCGGCGAATTTCCACTCTCGTTGATGAGCTCGAGCGACGTGAGCGCGCGCTTACGGACACGGAGCGCGAGCTTCAGGAAATATCGGAGCGCGCTTCCGAGGGCCTGCACCGCGTCAGCGAGCGGGAGAAGGACGTCCGCGCCAGAGAACGCGAGTTCGAGAAGCAATCCCGCGCAGAAGCGCGACGCTACCTGCTGGAGGCGCGGGCCGAAGTCGAAGCCGCGATCCGCGAGCTGCGCTCCGCGTCCTCCGACGAGGGCGCGGCCCGCGATGCTCGGCGCCGCGTCGAGCAGCTCGCCGAGCGGCACGGCAATGAGCTACGCGAAATCGAGCGCGCGCCAGAACCGGTCGGCACATCGAAGTCAGCCAATGGAGGCATCGACGTCGGCGATCTCGTCGAAGCGCCGGCCCTCGGCGCGAAGCCGGCGCGGGTCGTCGAGCTTCGCGGTGCGGATGCGGTCGTCGCGATCGGATCGATCAAGCTCGCTGTTCCAATGGACTCGCTGCGGAAATCCTCGGCGACGCCCGCTCCCGAGGTTCGCATTCCGGTGAAGGGAGCGCTCCCGGAAGTCGAAGCAAAAACAGAGATCGATTTGCGCGGCCTTCGCGCCGACGAGATCGAAGCGCAGGTGATGCACGCGGTTGATGCGGCTGTCCGCGCCGACCTGAAGACGATCCGCATCATCCACGGCAAGGGAACCGGCGCGCTTCGTGAGCGTGTCACTGAAATGCTGAAGAAAGAGACACGCGTGTCGGCATTCAGGCTCGGCGCGTGGAACGAAGGCGGAACCGGCGTGACGGTCGCCGAGCTCGGATGATTCCGGACGAAGTCGTCGAACACGTCCGCGAGGCCGCCGACATCGTTCAGGTGATCGGCGACTATGTCACGCTCAAGCGGCAGGGAACGGACTTTCGCGGGCCGTGTCCTTTCCACCAGGGAACTCACCGCAACTTTTCCGTTTCGCCGAAGAAGCGGATGTACTACTGCTTCGTCTGCCACGAGGGTGGTGATGTCTTCAGGTTCCTGCAGAAGCGGCTCGGTGTCGAGTGGCCGGCGGCGGTGAAACTGGTCGGCGAAAAGTCCGGAATTGAGGTTCGCGAGGTGGAAACGCGGCGCGAAGGACCCGATCCGCGCGAGCCGTACTGGGAAGTGAACGCATCAGCCGCCGACTACTTCAAGCGCCTCCTCTGGGACGATCCTCTCGGCGCTCCGGCGCGGGATTATCTCTCTAACCGCGAAATTCCGCGCGAGCTCGCCGACGAAGTTGGAATTGGATTTGCGCCTCGCGAGATCGGACTGATGCGCACCTATCTCAACACGCTTGGATTCGAAGACTCGCGGATCATCGAAGCGGGGCTGCTCGTGATGCCCGAGGAGGGAAGCGAGCCGCGTCCACGCTTTCGGGGCCGTCTTATTTTCCCCATTCTCGACTCGATGGGGCGTACCGTCGGATTCGGCGGACGCATCCTCGGACAGGGAGAGCCCAAGTACCTCAACTCGCCGGAGTCTCCCGTCTTCTCCAAGGGGAAGCTGCTTTACGGGCTGAGCTGGGCGAAGAACGAGATTCGAAAGGACGACCGCGCGCTCGTGGTCGAGGGCTACTTCGACGTCGTGCGGCTGCGCGCCGCGGGAGTCAATTCCGCCGTCGCTCCGATGGGAACGGCGCTCACGACCGATCAGGCCGCGCTCCTCAAGCGGCTAACGAAAAACGTATTTCTGCTTTACGACAGCGACAAGGCCGGCCTCAAGGCAACGTTCCGCTCCGGCGACGAGCTGCTCGCTCAGGGGATGTCGGTTCGCGTGGTGACGCTGCCTGAGGGCGAGGATCCGGATACCTTCGTCCGCTCCAAGGGAGCGCCCGCGCTCGAGAAGGCGCTGGACTCGGCGATCGACGTTTTCGAGCGCAAGATACAGCTGCTCGATCGCGCTGGATGGTTCGCAGAGCTGCAGAAGAAGCGGCGCGCACTCGACCGCCTTCTTCCGACGTTGCGCGTGACATCCGACGAGATAATGAAGGACCTCTATCTAAGCCGCGCCAGCGAGGTCACCGGCGTGGCGCGCGAGGTTCTCAACCGCGAAATGGGAGGGCCGCGCCGGAAATCCGATGCGCGAGACGCATCCGAGGACCGCACACTCACTCCGCCTCCGCCGCTCGCGCCGCGCATACGCCGCGGAGAGCGGCGCACGTCGCACAACGAAGCGGGCGCGTCGGCCGAGCGCGAGCTGATTCGCGCGATGCTTCCTCCGGACAGCGCGCGTGTGGAAATGATCGTGGAGAAGATCGGGCCGGACAGCTTTCAGGACCCGCAGTACCGCGCGATCTACGAAGCGCTCATTGAGGCGGGAGGGGAGGCGACGCTGGAAGGAATCTCCGTCGAGCTCGACGAGGATGCGATAGCGACCGTCGAGGAGCTGGTGGCGGGAAAAAGCGCGGAGATCAATGTCGCTCAGACGATCGACGACAGCGTGGCGCGGCTCCGCGCCCGCGACATCTCCGACCGGATGGCGGAGATCGACCGGGTGCATCCGCTCGCGTCGAGTGAGGAGAAGAACGAGCTGACAGCCGAGAAGACCCGGCTGCAGCGTGAGATGCAGGCGCTGGGGCAGGCAGGTACGCGTTCGTTCAAGGCATTCCCATCTGGGAGACGTAAATGACAATTCGGAGGTTTGATGCAACAGGAAGTTGAGGCACTGCTCGCGCTGCAGTCCGATGACGCAGGAATAAGCGAGCTCGAAAAGCAGCTGAATGCGCTCGATCCCGAGCTAGCCGATCTCGACCGCCGCCGCGAACAGGCGGCGAGCGCCGTTGCCCGCGCGCAGAGCGCGGTTGACGCGGAAAAGAAGCGGCAGGGCGAGATTCAGGCGCGTCTCGCTCAGCACAAGACGCAGCAGGAGCGAAATCTCCATCAGTTCGATGAAGTGAAGCGTCTCAAGGAAGCGACCGCCGCGATGGCGCAGGTCGAGACCACAAAGCGGATGATGGCGGAGGACGAGAGCGAGGTGCAGGCCGGCGCCCGAAGGCTCACCGAGCTCAACGCCGCGGTCGATTCCACCACTCAGGTGTTGATCGACGTGGAAGCCGAGCAGGAGACGGCGAGAAGCGAAATCGGCTCCAAGAAGGACGCTTTGAACGGGAAGCTCGCCGCCGCGCGCGCAGTTCGGAGCTCGAAGTCGGCAGGAGTTTCCCGAACGCTGCTGGCGAAGTACGATCGCATTCGCGGCAGAAAGCCGGAGGCGCTCTTTCCATTGCGCGAGGGATCGTGCGGCAACTGCGACACGGCGATTCCGCTGCAACGTCGTAACGTGATGAACCGCACTGGCGAGATCGAAGTTTGCGAAGCTTGCGGCGTTCTCCTTTACGCCGGGGGCGCTTGATCCGTAATACCCGATGGGTAATTGGGCGAGCGCCGGACGAACAGTCGGTCGCCGCCCTTTCTGAAGCGCTGCTCCTTCCCGTTCCGCTCTGCCGCCTGCTTCTCTCGCGCGGCCACGTGGACGCGGAAGCGGCGAAGCTTTTCCTTCGCCCCCGGCTCGAGCGGCTTCACGATCCTCTCGAGATGCTCACCCTCGATCGCGCCGTGGCGAGACTCGTGAGCGCGGTGCGAGACGGTGAGATTGTTTTTATCCACGGCGACTACGACGTTGACGGCATCTGCTCGACGACACTCCTCGTTCGCGCCATCCGCGGGCTGGGTGGAGTTGCAACTCCGTTCATCCCCCGCCGCATCGAGGATGGATACGATCTCACCGACGCCGGCGTGAACGCCGCCGTCGCCGCGGGAGCGAAGGTCGTCGTAACGTGCGACTGCGGCACCAGCGCAGTTGCCCCCGTCGCAAAGCTGTGCGCGGCTGGCATCGACGTGATCGTCACCGACCACCATCTGCCGAGCAGCGCGCTGCCGGACTGCGTCGCCGTCCTCAATCCGCGCCGCCCCGGCTGCGGATATCCGGATAAGGATCTCGCCGCCGTCGGCGTCGCGTTCAAGCTCGCTCTCGCTCTCGCGAAGGCGCTCGACAAGCCGGACGGCTTCATCTGGGCGATGCTGGATCTCGTCGCGCTTGCGACCGTAGCCGACGTCGCGCCGCTTCGCGGCGAGAACCGCGTGTTCGTCCGTTACGGATTGAAGATGATGAGCGAAACGAGGAACTTCGGACTGCGCGCGCTGATCCGCGCCGCCGGCCTCGACGGCAAGCCGCTCACCAGCGGTCGCGTCGGGTTCATCCTCGCGCCGCGCCTCAACGCCGTCGGCCGCCTCGGTCACGCGATTCGCGGCGTCGAGCTGCTGATGAGCGAGAACGAGCACGACGCCAACGTGATTGCCCGTGAGCTGGAGGAGATGAATCAGCGCCGCCAGCGTCTCGACCGGGAGATTCTCGACGAGGCGCGCGAGATGGTCCTGAAGATGGATCTCGACAGCACGTACGGAATCGTTCTCGCCAAAGACGGCTGGCATCCAGGAGTTATCGGCATCGTGGCCTCGCGAATAGTGGAGGAGTTCGGCCGCCCGGCGGTGCTCATCGGCATTGACGGCGAGATGGGGAAGGGATCCGGCCGCTCCATATCCGCGTTCGATCTCCACGGCGCGCTCCTGGAGTGCTCGGATCTCTTCGCGCGCTTCGGCGGGCACCGTGCTGCCGCCGGAGTTACGATCCGACGGGAAAACATCGCCGAGTTCGCGCGCCGGTTCAACGATGTCGCGCGCCGCGAGCTCACACCCGAGGATCTCGTTCCCGAGATTCGCGTTGATCTCGAGGTTCCGGTCGAGGATGTAAACGACGAGCTCGAGGCGATGCTCCGCCATTTTGAGCCGTATGGTATGGGAAACCCATCGCCCGTTCTCGTGTCGCGTTCCGTGCGCCTGTCCGGCGCGCCGCGCGCGATAGGCCGCGACGGCCTCAAGGCGGCGATTGACGCCGGCCCCCGGACTCTCGATGCAATCGGGTGGGGAATGGCGGACCGCATTCCCCACCTCCCGGCCGGCTCGATCGTGGACATCGCTTTCCGACTCGAGCGCGACGAGTACAAGGGTGTCAGCCGTCTGCAAGCGAGAATCGCGGACATTCGGGTCGCCGGAGCGCTGGAGTGAGAATCGTCGCCGGACAGTGGAAGGGTCGCCGCATCGTCGCGCCCCCGGGAACGCAGGTCCGGCCTACCCTCGACCGGGTCCGTGAGGCGTGGATGAGCATCCTCCAGCTCGATCTCCCCGGCGCGCGCGTGCTCGATTTGTACTCCGGCTCGGGCGCGCTCGGTCTCGAAGCTCTCTCCCGTGGGGCCGTGTCGGCGGATTTCGTCGAAAACGCACAGCGAAGCCTGGAAGCGCTGAAGGCAAACATCGAATCGTTGGGCGCGGCCGCTCTTGCCCGTGTCCATCGCACGCAGTCGCTTCGTTTCGTGCAGACTCTCGGTCCCCGCGCTTTCGACGTTACCTTCGCCGATCCTCCGTACGCCGAAGGGGAGGCGGAAAAACTCGCCGAGGTCTGGATTAAGACGCCCTTCAGCGCGATTCTCAGTGTCGAGCACGCGCGCGGCGCCGAAATGCCAGCCGGCGGCGAGACGCGGAAGTACGGCACGGCATCAATCACCATCTATCGGAGCGCGGAGTGACCGAGTGACAATTGCGATTTACGCCGGAAGCTTCGATCCGCTCACGCGCGGTCACGAGGATCTCATCCGTCGCAGCTGCGAGTTCGTTGACGAGCTCGTCGTCGCGATAGCGAACAACGTCAACAAGAAGCCGCTCTTCACTCTCGAAGAGCGGATGGCGATGATACGCAGCGCCGTTGGTGACGACAAGCGGGTTCAGATCAAGACCTTCGACGGTCTGCTGGTGGATTTCGCGAAGAGCGTCGGCGCGTCCCTGATCATCCGCGGTCTCCGCGCCGTCAGTGATTTCGAATACGAGTTCCAGATGGCGTTGATGAACCGCCATATGTCGCCCGGTCTCGAGACTGTATTCATGGTCCCCTCCGTGGAAACGACGTACATCAGCTCGAGCGTCGTTCGTGAAGTGGCCCAGCACGGCGGAAAGCTGGATGGCCTCGTGCACTCCAGTGTCGCCGCGGCGCTGCGCAAGAAGTTCGGCACCAAGCCGCCCGCCTAACAGTGGGATTCATCGCCGGACTCCGCGCTCGCGCGGCGGCACTCAAGCGTACAGTCATCTTTGCCGAGGGTGACGATGGCCGCGTCCGATCCGCGGCCGCGAATTTTGTCGAGCTCGGACTCGGCAATGCCATCATCGTCGTGTCCCCCGGTGCCCGGAGCGCCGACGGGGATGGAATGGCGTTCGTCGAGGCGGCTCCCGCCGACCGGCTCGCCTTCTCGCACCTGATGGTCGCTGAAGGCCGCGCGGATGCCTGTGTCGCCGGTGCGGTTCACACCACCGCCGAAGTGATTCGCAGCGCGCTCAAGAACATTGGCGTCGCGCCGGGGATCAAGCTCGTGTCGAGTGCCTTCTATATGGTGTTCGCGGACCGGGATGATATCCCCGGCGACGTCCTCACATTTACCGATTGTGCGGTCGTTCCATACCCGACCGCTGAGAACCTGCGCGACATCGCGCTCGCCGCCGCCGCCGACCGGAAGCGCATTGTCGGAGACGAGCCGCGCGTCGCACTGCTCTCCTTCAGCACCCACCACAGTGCCGACGGAACGAGCGTGGATACTGTGCGCGAAGCGGTGCGTCTGATCCGGGTCCGCGACCCCGAACTCTTGCTGGACGGGGACTTGCAAGGAGACGCGGCGCTGGTAGCCGAGGTCGCGGCGAGAAAGGCGCCGGGTGGAACTTTGGGCGGGAAAGCCAACGTACTCGTATTCCCGTCCCTCGACGCCGGCAACATTTCCTACAAGCTGGTGGAGCGTTTGGGAAGGGCGCAGGCGATCGGTCCCATTTTGCAGGGCCTCGCAAAACCCGCCGCCGATCTCTCGCGCGGCGCGGGCATCGAGGACATTATTAATGTTGCGGCTGTCGCCGTTCTCCAGTCCCTGTGAGAACGCGCCCGACTGCGACGAACAACATCGGAGAATAGGAATGAGTTTTTCCATCAAGAAGCAGGGCGAGGTCGTCGTCGTTGACGTCGAGGGCCAGCTCATTGTCGGCAACCGTCAGGAGCTGAAGCAGAAAGTTCTCGACGAGCTCGAGAAGGGCGAAAAGAAATTCCTCATCGATTTTAGCCAGACCGGCTACATCGACAGCTCAGGGCTCGGCGTTCTCGTCTCGCTATCGAAGAAAATTCGCGAGCAGGGAGGCGAGCTTCGGCTGGCCAATCTGAACGTCGATCTGCAGACGCTGTTCGAGCTCACGAAGCTCGACACGCTCTTCCAGATCTCCGACACCCGGGAGCGAGCTCTAGAGAGCTTTTGATGGGCGGCTCCACGGTCGCCTTCGATCTCAGCATCCCGAGTGACGTTCAATACATCGAAGGCGTAGTAGAGCTCGCGCGGCAGCGCTGCCGCGAGCTCAAGTTCCCCGCGCAAAAATGCTCGCTCAACGTTCCGGTCGCCCTGTCAGAGGCGCTCTCGAACGCGATTCTGCGCGGCAATGACTCGCACCCTGGCAAGCACGTGCGCATCCGCGCCATCGTCGACAGCGGCGATCTCATCTTCGAGGTCGTAGACGAAGGATCGGGCTTCGACGTCGCGACCTCCAACCTCGATCCCACGACCGAGGAGAACCTCGAGCGCGAGGAAGGGCGCGGACTCTTCCTGATGCGGAATCTGATGGACAGCGTCGAGAGCTTCGTTGACGACGGAAACGGCGTGCGGCTGACTCTGCGGCGGTAACGTGAAGGAGCTGGATGCCGTCCTCATCGCCTTCAGGGAAGGCACCCACTGCGAGGCGGCAGTCTGGACGCAGGCCGAAAACCAATCGAAACCAACCAGTCTCGGCCGGTCGAGCGCGGCCGCCGAGCTTCCCGACAATTTTCCGGATCAGCCCGGTGAGGCCCAGCCGGCGCGTGACGGGAAAATGCTCGTCACCAGACTCCCCGGCGCGCGGCGAAGCTGGCTCGCGCTGGGACCATGCGATGAAGGGTTCGCCGTTGAGCAGCGCCATCTCAAGCTGCTTCTGCCGGTCGTCGCGCAGTTCCTCCGCTCCTCGCTCGAGGTCGAGCACGCAGCGATGGAGCTCGCCGAGCGATACGAAGAGATCAATCTCCTCTACACCATCGGCGAGATCCTCGGCCGCACCGTCACTCTCGAGGAGGCCGCAACCACGATTCTCACCGAGATTTCCGAAACCGTTGGCGCCCGTCACGCCTCCATCCTCGTCCACGATCCCGCAACCAACGTTCTCCACGCCGTCGCAGCGCTCGGAATCCCCGCATCGGAAATAAAGCCGATCGACGTGGACGACCCCATCAGCGTATCGGCGCGCGTTTTCAGAACGCAGCATCCGGTGATTATCGTCGGCAAGGAAGAGATCACCGGAAAGGAGTCTCCCTATGGCCGCGGCGAGATGCTCTCGGTGCCGATCATGTGGACGACCCCCGGCGGAGGAGAACCGCTCGGCGTGGTGAATCTCGCCGACCGCCGCTCGCGCCAGCGCTACACGGCGGGCGATATGAAGCTTGTCACCGCAATTGCGACGCAGATCGGGACGGCGATTCAGAACAGCCGGCTCGTCAGCTCTTCGCTCGAGCAGCAGCGTCTCCTTCAGGAGCTGAGTCTCGCGCACGATCTGCAGATGAAGCTCCTGCCCTCGACCGACGTCGTCGCGCCCGAAGCCGAGGTCACCGCGCGCGTCGTACCCGCCGAGAGCGTCGGCGGAGATTTCTATCAGCTTTTCCGCCTCGCAGAGCAGGGGGTCGGAATAATGATCGGCGACGTATCCGGACACGGTTATCGTGCCGCGCTGATAATGGCGCTGGCGATGAGCGCATCAGCGATTCACGCGCAGAACGCCGCCGGACCAGCGCAAATGCTCACCGCGCTCCTCGGCTCCCTGCGCGAGGAGCTCGAGACGACGGAGATGTTCATCTCCATTTTCTACGCGGTCGTCGACGTCGCGAAGGGAAAGCTGCGCTACGCGAACACCGGCCATCCGCACGCCTTCGTCGTGCGCGAGGATGGAACGATAACTCGTCTCTCCGCAGAATCTCCGCCCCTCGGAATGACGGACGACGCTCCCAGCGCTTCGGCGATCGATTGGAATAAGGGCAGCGATCTTCTCGTTCTCTTCACCGACGGTATCAGCGACGCCCGCAACACTCGCGATGCGCGCCTCGGCGAAGAGCGCGTGCTCGAGATCGTCGCGGCGAACCGCACGCTGCCGACACCGCAGATTCTCGAAGCCGTGTTCGCGATGCTGCGCGGTCACATCACGAACGTCAGAATTCGCGACGACCTCACGCTCGTATTGCTCCGCAGCTAGTGTCCGAAGGCGGCGGTCCGGCACGACGGAATCCCCCTGTTCTGAAAAAGTTCGGGCAGCATTTCCTGCACGATGCCGCCGTCCTTCAATCGATCGCGGACGCGATCGCCCCCACGCCCGATGACACAGTTCTCGAGATCGGCCCCGGGCGAGGAGCGCTCACCGAGCTCCTCATTCCGCGAGCGGGGCGCGTCGTCGCTGTCGAGCTGGACAGAGCGCTGGCTGCGCAGCTCAACGAGCGCTACGCGCGAAACGCAAATGTGCAGATCGTTCAGTCAGACATCCTGGAAGCGGACATCAGGGCACTCGTCGGCGACAGTTACATTCTCGCCGGCAACGTTCCGTACTACATCACGACGCCGATCATCTTCAAGTCGCTCGAGCCCCCGGTTTCCCGCCGGTCCGTGTTTCTCGTCCAGCGGGAAGTCGCAGAACGGATCGCGGCGAAAGCGAACGACAAGGAGTACGGCGCGCTGACGGTGAACGTCGCCGCGACTTCCGAAGTGGAAATCGTCCGCCATGTAGGCGCCGCCTCGTTCACGCCTCCGCCTCGTGTCGACTCGGCGGTAATCCGGATCACTCCGCGAGCGGAGCCGTTAATCGAGCGGGAGCAGACTCCCGCGTTCCGCATGTTCGTGCAGGCCGCGTTTGGTCAGCGGAGAAAGCAGATTCAGCGCGTGCTTAGATCCGTTCGCGGCCTGAGCGTCGAGGAAGTCACTTCGATTCTGAATCGCTGCGGGGTGGACCCCACCGCGCGGCCCGAAACGTTGTCGCCAACGGTATTCGTGGAGCTGTTCCGCGCCTGCGGGCGCGGCTCGGCGGAAAAGGGGCGGAGCTAGCGTCCGCGGTTGCTGAGCGCGAAGGAAAGTCCCTCGAGCTCGATGGCCATATTCACGGCGCGGACTGAAACGTCCTGCGGAACATTCAGCTGCGTCTCGGCGAAGCTCAGAATCGCCTTGATCCCGGCGCCGACGATCAGCTTCACGACTTCCGGCGCGCCTTCCGAGGGTGTGGCAAGGACCGCGATGTCGAAATGCTCCGAAGTTGCGTCCTTCTCGAGACTGGCGACGTCCCGTACGGTAAGATTTTCCCACTTCTTTCCGATCTTTGCCGGATCGTTGTCGTACACCGCCGAAATCTTGAATCCGCGGTCGGCGAAACCGCGATATCGGGCCAGCGCCGCGCCGATCTTTCCCGCACCGATGATGCACACGTTCCACTGCTTCTCCAGCCCGAGAATCTCACGGAGCTTTTTCGAAAGCTCGGCGACGGAGTAGCCGAGGCCGCGCTTTCCGAACGACCCGAAAAGCGAAAGATCCTTTCGCACCTGGGCGGACGTGGTCCCGCCGAGGTGGGCCAGCTCGTCACTGGAGATGGTGGCGACGCGCTCGCGCTCTCTCTCCTCGAGGAAGCTGAGGTAGAGGGAAAGCCTGCGAACGGTGGAGTCTGCGATGCGCTTCAATAGACCTTGTGAATTTGTTCACAAAGTACAAAGCGGAGCGAAAACGGGCAAGAAAAGAAGTTCTACAACGCGAGCTGAGACGAGCAGCTTCCGACGAGTGAACGCGCCGACGCTTCATTTTGTTCACTCGTCTTTGGTCTCCAGTGGTATTTTTCTTTGAACATGCCTCGACCGTCCGGCCTCTCCGCCCAGCCAGAACCGACTCTCCTCACTTCGCGCGCGGTCGAGTTTCTCGCCGCGGGCCCCGCCGACGTCGTTGATCTCATCGGCCACATCTGCAATCTCCCCGGTGCGCCGCGCATCGTGGCGGAGCATATGGCGAAGGCGATGTTCGCGGGTCGGCGTGAGTTCGCCTGCGGACCGGACGGACGCTGGTTCATCTCTGATTCCGGGGCGGAGTACGACGCGTCGCCTGACGCTGCGGCGGCTCTCTCTCCGACTGATCGGCTCCGCCACCAGTCATACGTCGTCGTTGACGTGGAGACGACCGGCGCGCGCCCCTATGCGGGCGACCGGATCACGGAAGTGGCGGCCGTCGTGGTGAGAAACGGCGAAATCGCCGAGCTGTTCGAGACGCTGGTGAATCCGCAGCGCGCGATCCCAGCCTTCATTACGCGCCTCACCAACATCAGCTGGGAGATGGTCAAGGACGCGCCGGTCTTCGCCGACATCGCGCCCGATCTCGTCGGTGTTCTGGAAGGCAATGTGTTCGTGGCCCACAACGCCGCGTTCGATTGGCGCTTCGTGAGCGCCGAGCTCTCGCGCACCGCGGGCCGGCAGCTGATGGGCCGCAAGCTGTGCACCGTGAAGCTCGCGAGAAAGCTGCTGCCGCAGCTGCCTCGGCGCTCGCTCGATCACGTTGCGCGCTATTACGGCGTTGACATCACCAGCCGCCACCGCGCCGCTGGCGATGCGCTCGCTACTGCGCACTGTCTGCTGCGGATGATCGACGATCTTGCCGATCGCGGCTGCGAGAGCTGGCCTGACCTGGAACAGCTGCTTGGAGCCTCGTCGGCGAAGAAGCGGACTCGCCGCGCGCCGGCGATGCCGACGTCCGTTTCGCGGGACACCACGGCGTGACGCGCCCAGAACCTCTCGTCCAGACGACGAAAATCGGTGACATCACCGTCCACGCCATTCAAGCGGGGGGACAGAAGCTCGACGGCGGCGCGATGTTCGGAGTCGTTCCGAAGCCGCTTTGGGAAAAACGGATTCCCGCCGACGAGCGGAATAGAATCCAGCTCGGAATGCGATGCCTCCTCATCGAGCATCCCGACGGACTGGTGCTCATCGATACCGGCGCGGGCAACAAGGAAAATCCGAAGTTCCACGACATCTATGGCCTCGAGAATGAGGGCGCGGAGAAGGGCACTGCGCTCGATGACGGATTGAAACAGCTCAAAGTGTCGCCTGACGACATTCCCGTCGTGATCAACACCCATCTCCACTTCGATCACGCCGGCGGCAACACCCGGTTGGATGACGCGGGCGAGGTCCGAATCGCTTTTCCGAAAGCGCGTTACTATGTCCGCGAGGGCGAGCTCGACTACGCGCTGAACGCGAACGAGCGGACCGCGGCGAGCTATTTCGAGCGCAATTACCTCCCGCTGAAAAAGAGCGGCCAGCTCCAGCTCCTCGATTCAGATCGCGAGATCGTGCGCGGCATCAAGGTGATGCACACTCCGGGTCACACGCCGCACCATCAGAGCATACTCATCGAGTCGGCGGGGGAGCGCGCGCTGTACCTGGGCGATCTCTGCCCGACCGCGTTCCACCTCCCGCTCCCGTGGATAATGGGCTACGACGTCGAACCGTTGGTGACGCTGGAAACCAAGCGCCGGGTTTTTGCCCAGGCGGCCGAGGAGAACTGGTGTCTCATCTTCGAGCACGATGCGACGACTCCGTGGACCCGCATCCGCCACGACGGCAAGTCTTATGTCGCGGCAGGGTGGGATAACTAGCTCGCGGGAGCTAGTGCTTCACTGCTCATTCTTTTTTGAGCTGCTCTGCAAGCCCGATGAGAATTCCTTCGGGTCCGCGGATGTAGCAGAGCCGGTATGAGTCCTGGTACTGAACGAGTTCGCCAACGAGCTGCGCGCCGTGCTTGGGGAGCCTGGAAACCAACTCGTCGATGTTTTCCACAGCGAACATTGCGCGTAAATAGCCGAGAGCGTTTACGGGGGCGCCGCGGTGATCTGCGATGGTAGGCGGGTTTAGAAATCGAGAAAGCTCGAGCCGGCTGTGGCCGTCGGGGGTTACCATCATCGCAATCTCTACCCGCTGATTACCCAATCCGGTAATGCGGCCAGCCCATTCACCTTCGACTGTGGCTCGCCCTTCGAGAGAGAGGCCCATCTCGGTAAAAAAAGCGACGGCGTCATCGAGTGATTCGACAACGATGCCGACGTTGTCCATTCTCAGTATTCTGCTTTTTGACATCGTGTTATCCCCGCTCCGCGGCGGAAATATGGAAGTTGGATTCAACCCGCCGGCTGATACAGCTCGATCTTGTTTCCCTCGGGATCGTGTATCCAGGCGAATCGCCCGTACTCGGCGTAATCCTCTTCCTTCTGGATCTCGATATTGGCGGCGCGTAGCTGGCGCAGCAATCCGGTGAGATCTCTGACGCGGTAATTCACCCGCACCTGATTCCGCTCCTTGCCGAGCGGAGCTGTCGCGGCCTGGATGGAGAAGACAGTCGCGTCGGTGACAGAGGGGTTTTCGATGTTCGTGTACTTGAACTCGAGTCCGTAATTCTTACCCTCTTCGTATGTCCCGAGCGGGATTCCCAGGTGGGCTACGTACCAGTCAGCCAGCGCCTTCGCGTCGTCAGCATAGATGAACACGCCGCCGATTCCGTCAACTATCGCTCGATTTTCAGTCATTCCGCTAATCTGGAGGCATCGGGTTCAGTCGGCGAGATGCGGCTTCTCTCCGTCGTGCCGACCCGCCGCCCGCGTTGGCAGCGAACAGCAGTCGGCGAATCGCGGTCCACCATCCGCTTGTAGTTAGCCGTTGCCGTACCCCCCTCCCGTTGCAATTCCCGGCGTTATCCCCTAAATTTCAGGCAGATAACGAGATACAAAGCGACCGATCGGGCGATCGGTCCACCCTTCGGCCCTCTTTTGAGGCGTGCTGCTGGAGTTCCAAGCCAACGGATCGGGACGATAGTCCCGCTCCCGCGCGCGGACTCCATAAAGGGTCCGCGTTTTTGTTTTCATCAACGAAGGAATTCATATCCAGGACACAACCAAGAGAGTTCGCGTCAACAAGCAGATCCGCATCAGCCCGATCAGAGTGATCGCCGCCGATGGAGCCCAGCTCGGAATCATGGAAGTTGACGCAGCACTGGCCCAGGCGATCGAACAGGGGCTCGATCTCGTAGAAGTCGCCCCGATGGCCCGCCCGCCCGTGGCGAGGATCATGGATTACGGGAAGTTCAAGTTCGAGCAGGCGAAGATGGCGCGGCAGGCGAAGAAAAAGCAGCACGTCATTCACCTGAAGGAAGTGAAGTTCAGACCGGGAATCGATGAGCACGACTTCATGACGAAGACGCGCCACGCGAGGGAGTTCCTCGGCGAAGGAAACAAGGTCAAGGTCACGCTGATGTTCCGCGGGCGTCAGATCGCCCACCCGGAGCTCGGACGCGAAGTGGTGAACAGAGTCGCCACCGAGCTCGCCGATGTCGCGAAGATCGAAGCCGATGCGAAGTTCGAAGGAAAGTTCATGACGATGATCCTGGCGCCCAAATAGCGCCGGTCCCGTCATTCACATAGGAAAGAGACTCATATGCCGAAAATGAAGACTCACAAGGGCGCCAAGAAGCGCTTCAAGATCACCGGGACTGGAAAGGTGAAGCGCATGAAGGCGTTCAAGAGCCACATCCTTACCAAGAAGACCTCGAAGCGGAAGCGCCGTCTCCGTCAGGCGACGACGATCACCAACCGCGGTGAAACCAAGAACATCAAGCGCCTGCTTCAGGCTTATTAAGGAGAAGGGAAAATGCCTCGCGTCAGATCGAACGTAACGCGCCTCAAGCGCAAGAAGCAGGTGATGAAGGCCGCCCGCGGCGCCTTCGGAGCCCGCAGCAAGCTTTGGAAAGCAGCAAAGGAGAATGTCGAGCGCGGTTGGAAGTATGCGTACCGCGATCGCAAGAACAAGAAGCGCGATTTCCGCCGTCTCTGGATTCAGAGAATCAACGCCGGCGCGCGTCTTCACGACATGTCGTACAGCGTCTTTATGAACGGGCTAAAGAAGGCCGGGATCGAAGTTGACCGCAAAGTCCTCTCCGACATCGCGATCAACGACCCCGCCGGCTTCCAGGCGCTCGCGGAAAAGGCAAGATCGGCGCTCGACGCTGCGTAAGCAGAGTCACGCGGATTAGATAAACTCCTTACAGGGGGCTCCGTCTTCGCCGATAATACGTCGAAGGCAGAGTCCCCTTTAATTTTTCAGGCGTGAACTCCAAAGAATTCAGCGAGCGGGTAGCGAAAATCGGTGATGACGCGAAGTCGGCTATTGCCGGCGCCGCCGATCTCGCCGCGCTCGATGTCGTGCGCACTTCTCTCCTCGGAAGAAAAGCGGGGAGCGTCACGGAGCTGCTCAAGGTGCTTCCCGAGCTGCCCCCCGACCATCGCCGCGAAGCGGGCTCGCTCGTCAACGCGCTCAAGACCGAAGTCGGTGCTCAGCTCGATGCCCGCACCGCCGAGCTCAACGCGGCGGCACCAAGCGTCCCGGGCGACGGCGATCTGACGATGCCGGGGCGCGCGCGCTCGCTCGGCGCGAAGCACCCGGTCACGCTCGTCATCGAGGAAATCGAGGAGATCTTCCGCGACCTCGGCTTCACCATCGCTGTGGGCCCGGAAGCCGAGACGGAGTGGTACAACTTCACGTCGCTGAACTTTCCGCCCGACCATCCGGCGATGGACATGCACGACACGCTATACCTCTCCGAAGGCGTGCTGCTCCGCACCCACACGTCGCCGGTGCAGATGCGGACGATGCAGAACAACAAGCCGCCGATTCGCGTCCTCAGCCCGGGCAACGTCTACCGCCGCGATTTCTTCGACGCGTCGCACGCGCCGATGTTCTCCCAAATCGAAGGGCTCTGCGTTGACGAGGGAATTTCCTTCGTTGATCTAAAGGCAGTGCTCACGCACTTCGCCAACCGGCTGTTCGGCAAAACGAAAACGCGCTTCCGTCCCAGCTTTTTCCCATTCACCGAGCCGTCGGCGGAGATGGATGTCGAGTGTCTCATCTGCGGCGGCGCGGGATGCCCCCGCTGCAAGGGCACCGGCTGGATGGAAATTCTCGGATCGGGGATGGTGCATCCCCGCGTTCTCGAGAACGCCGGCATCGATTCAGAGAAGTACACCGGCTGGGCGTTCGGAATGGGCCCGGCGAGAATCGCCACGCTCCGGTACAACATTCCCGACATCAGAATCCTGTACGACTCGGACGTTCGCTTCCTCGAACAGGTGGCGCGATGAACGCGTCGTACGAGTGGCTGCGCGCGTTCGTGAACTTCGATCTCCCTCCGCGCGAGCTTGCCGATCTCCTCACCCGCCGCTGCGCGACTGTCGATGGAATCGTCACGATGCGCGACGACCTGCGCGACATCGTCATCGCGCGCGTAGTCGAAGCGGGTCCGCATCCGGACTCCGATCATCTCTGGATAACGAAAGTCGACGCCGGCGGAGACCTGCTCGACGTCGTCTGCGGCGCGCCCGTCGTCACGAAAGGAACTCTCTATCCCTTCGCGCCAGTCGGCGCGACGCTCCCCGGCGGACTCAAAATCGAAAAGCGGAAGATTCGCGGTGAAACCTCCAACGGAATGCTCTGCTCGGCGAAGGAGCTCCAGCTTGGAACGGATCACGGCGGAATAATGGCGCTCGACATCGACGCCAAGCCCGGCATTCCGTTACTCGATGCGATGAAGGTCGGTGACACGAGAATCATCGTGGACGTACTCCCCAATCGGCCCGATCTCCTTTCACATCGCGGGCTGGCGAGAGAGATCGCGGCTGCGCTAGGGAAGACGTGCAAAGATCCCGTCATTCCGGGTGCCGCGGCTGCTCCCGTTCCGGTGGCGTTCGTTTCCGCAGCAGGAAAGCGCGAAGCGAAAGCCGGCAACGTCAGTGTGCGTCTCGAAGACGCCGAGGGTTGTCCGCGCTATGCCGGCGCCGTCGTGAGCGGCGTGAAGATCGGGCCGAGCCCCGAGTGGCTCGCGCAGCGCATCGTCGCCGCCGGCGGACGCTCGATCAATAACGTCGTTGACGTCACCAACTACATGCTGCTCGGATTCGGCCAGCCGATGCACGCCTTCGACGCGGCGCGCCTCGATGGCAACGCGGTCATAATCCGACGCACTACTGCGAGTGAGCCGGTGAAGACGCTCGACGGCGTGGAGAGAAAGCTGGCCAGGGGCACGGTAGTCATCGCCGATGATGCGAAGGTCCAGGCGATTGCGGGGGTCATCGGCGGGAGCACCAGCGAAGTAACTGACGCGACGACGGACGTCTTTCTCGAAGTCGCGGCATTCAATCCCAAACTCACCCGGGCCACTCGCAAGGCGCTCG
The DNA here is from genome assembly GCA_030946775.1 of Gemmatimonadota bacterium. Lineage (GTDB taxonomy): Bacteria > Gemmatimonadota > Gemmatimonadetes > Gemmatimonadales > Gemmatimonadaceae > UBA4720. The sequence continues at coordinate 2,255 of JALYYD010000332.1, read as the reverse complement.
GTCTCTCCACCGATGCGAGCTACCGCTTCGAGCGTGGCGTGGACGTCGACGCCATCCCCGAGCTCCTCGCATACGCAGTGCGAATGATCATCGCCGTCGCCGGTGGCGCGCAGTCGGGGAAGGCAGTGGATCTGTATCCGTCTACGGCCAAGTCTGAACCTGTAAAACTTCGGCTCCCGCGTGTCGCCACAGTTCTCGGCGAGACATTCGCCCCCGCCGATATCCGTGACGATCTCAAGCGTCTCGGCTTTCAAGTTCGCGCTGGAACGGGAACGAGTGTCCTCGCCGTCGTCCCGCCTTCGTGGCGGAAGGACGTCACCGACGAAGTCGATTTGATCGAAGAGATAGCCCGCAGTCGCGGCTACGACAGTTTCTCGTCAGAGCTGCGCCCATTCCGCCCCAGCAACGTCGCCGATGCTCCGGCATTCCTGCTCGAGCGGAAGATCCGCGATCTGCTTGTCGGACTCGGCTTGCTCGAAGTTCGGCCGATGCCGTTCGTCCCCGAAGGCAAGGGCGCGACCGTACGGGTTTCGAACCCACTTGCAGAGGACGAACCCTTCCTCAGAAGCTCGGTGCTCGACTCTCTCTCTTCGCTCGCCGAGTACAACCTCGCCAGGCTCCAAAAGAATGTCCGCCTGTTCGAGATCGGAACGGTTTTCAGCGCTCCGGGAAAGGAATCCGCCGACAAGCTTCCGGTCGAAGCCATGCACGCGGGGGTTCTCGTTCTCGGTCAACGCGAGCCCTCGCATTTCAGTGGAACCGGCCCGGCTCAGTTCGATGTATGGGATGTAAAATGGATTGCCGAAACCATTGCTGCCGCAGCGTTTCCGTCAGCTGACATAAAGTTAATTATCAGTGCTGATTCGCTCTGGCAAGTCACGGCCGACGAGCGCGTCGTCGGACGCGTCACCCGCGTTGTGATGAACGCCCCGGTGTGGAGCGCCCCCGCGTTTGGGGTCGAGATCGATCTGTCCGCGGGGGTTGGAGACAAGCACCTTCCAAGCTCGTACAAACCGCTGCCCAATACACCTCCGGTCGAAGTAGATCTCGCGCTTCTCGTGCCGGCCGGCGTCACCGCGGAAGGCATCGAGCTGCTCATCCGCAAGGAAGCGGGCGACCTCCTCGAGAGCGTTGTGATCTTTGACGAGTTCAAGGGCAAGGGAATCTCGGAGGGCACGCGCAGTCTCGGATGGCGATTGACGTTCCGCAGTCCGGAGCGCACACTAAAAGACAAGGAAGTGCAGGGCCGCACGGCGAAGATCGTTCGCTCACTCGAGGAGAAACTGGGTGTCAGACAGCGCACGTCCTGAAAAAGCATTCGCCGAGCTCCAGCAGCTCGTCCGCCATCTCGGTGACGAGCTCGCCTCGTTCCGGCGCCGCGCCCAGCAGGCGGAGGCCAAGGTGAAAGAGTTCGAGTCGAAGAGCTCGGTCGGCTCGGTTTCCCCGCAGCGAATCCAGAAGCTGGAGAAGGAGAACGCCGAGCTGAACAAGCGGCTCAACGCGGCGCGCACCCGCACCAAGCAGATGGTCGAGCGCGTCCGCTTCCTTCGCCAGCAGCACGAGGGGGCCGCCCGATGACGACCAAAAAGGCCGTGAACGTCGTAAAAGTTTCGATACTCGGAGACGAGTACTCCATACGCAGCGATGCCAGCCCGGAGCAGACGCGCGCGGTGGCCGAGTACGTGGACAAGGTCATCCGGCAGATAATGTCCGGCAGCCAACTGGTGGAATCCCACAAGGCGGCCATCCTCGCCGCGATTAGCATCACCGGAGAGCTGTTCGAGGCCCGGGATGGGGGTGTCGCCCTCGCCGGATCGATGCAGAAGCTCAGCAATGAGATCCGCCCCTGGCTCCCCCCCGCGAAAAGAAAAGATTAGCTTTGCGTTGACACGCGACGACATATCGGCGCGATCGGGGCCGCCTGTGGCCAATTGCCGCGGGCTCTACATAGATGCACATGACCAACACGGCATTGTATGCCGCGGCCGGCATTGCAGCGTTAATACTTGCCAGCGCGGCTTTCTTGTATCTCGGACGCAGACTCGGCGCGAAGCGCGAGGTTGAGCGCCAGCAGCGCAGCCAGTCCACCGCCGAGGAGACCGCGAAGCGGATCACCGCCGACGCCGAACGCGAGGCGGAGAGCCTCCGGAAGACCGCTGTCCTCACCGGAAAGGAAGAGCTGATCAAGCTACGCGAAGCCTGGGAGACCGAAGCCCGTGGCCGCCGCGAGGAGGTCGAGAAGGAAGAGCGGAAAG